>CALGJU010000053.1 GCA_937928685.1 uncultured Granulosicoccaceae bacterium | reverse complement strand
GTTATATCTAGTGTACTGGAACAAATAGATTGCCCATATGAGTCAATCAAAGTGTCTAATTTTAATAGATAAATCGTGACAACAGTAAGTCATAGAGCCTGCAACGAATGTGGTGTGCACTTTGATTAATCGCCCCTGCGGTAGCTCGGCATTTGGCTTGCCACTGCGTTGAAGCTCTTGAAAAGAGAATAACTATTGCCTGCGAGCTTCGCCTTGTTGCAAACCAAATGACGAACTCTCAAATGCACACTCTATTTGTTCCAGTACACTAGCGATGTGGTCTGTGTGAAGATGATGTGCGGCATTGCTGAAAATATGGCCTGCAATGTGTCTGGCTTTACGACAATGTCTCAATAAGTTCGCCTGGCGAAGACCGCACTACGATGTTGACTAAAAGTAACAATTACAGCACCAAATCACTGGCTATGAGCTTCGTTTACACATACCATCGCTCTGAACTTGGCGGATTAATTCTGCATGTCTGTTAAAGCCGATGATATGGCCGACCGTCTGGATAGGGTGGTGGCTATAGCGAAAGTCGCTGGTAAAAAAATACTTGAACACTATGAATCAGAGGTCACTGTTACTTCGAAGGAAGATGACACACCGCTGACTGACGCTGACCTTGCTGCCAATCAAATTATTATAGAGCAGCTGCAATCCCTTTTTCCTGAAGTCCCTATCTTAACTGAGGAATCGTGCGGCATCCCGTTTGCCGAACGAAACGAGTGGAACACCTACTGGTTGGTCGATCCGCTTGATGGTACGCGTGAGTTCATTAAACATAGTGGTGAATTCAGTGTCAACATCGCCCTCATTGATAAAGGTGTTTCTGTATTGGGTGTGGTACACGCACCGGTGCTTGATGTCACCTACTGGGCTCGACGAGGTTGTGGTGCGTGGAAGCAATCCGGTGATGCGGATCCGCAAAGCATCAGTGTTCGTACTGCCCCGCAACAGTGCGTTACGGTGGCACGCAGCAGTGCGCCATTGACCGGTGGATTGTTAAACCGCTTTTTAGACAAACTCGGTGAATACAACGTGGTGTCTATGGGTAGTGCCCTAAAGTCTTGTCTGGTCGCTGAAGGCAGGGCGGATGTCTATGCACGCCTTGGCCCAACGAGTGAATGGGACACAGGTGCTGCACAGTGCATTGTTGAAGAGGCCGGTGGGCACATCACTGACACTAATATGCGTGAGCTTCGCTACAACACCAAAGATTCCTTATTGAATCCGCACTTTTTTGTATTTGGCGCGGGTGACCACAATTGGTCTGACTATCTCGAAGATCCCGCCGAGAGTTAAATATATTCAATGGCATGTGGGATAACCGCCTTACCTCTTCTAATGGCGGAAGTTAATGGCGGAAGTGGAAATAGTGGCAGAAGCAGAGGCCATGCAAATATCGCCGTGTATCACAAATATTACATTTTCTATGTAGAAAATTCACGGTTTGATGTACTTGCGAAATGACTTAACCCTTTATTTTTATTACCTAAACGTATAGGCAATCTGTGCCTGGATTGCCAGTATTCGGTGATATCTTCAAGTGTTGTAAAGTTTCGGATAGTTCTGCGACGTGCGCTGAGAGCGCGAGAATAATAGGCGGTTACATTTTCAGCCTTTCCATTTCCGAGGATAAACCGTTGAACAGAAAAATTGTAGATCTTACTTCAGGCATGCGCCTGGCAATACTTCCAGTATGCATCGTGGCCGCGGTGATGACACCGGCAGCGCATGCAGCGCCGAATAATGCGCCTTCTTATACACCTGGATTTAATCCGGTAAACACGCCCTGTGACGGAAAAGTGGAGTATGTCGGGTGGGCTCAAAATGTCACAGATGGTGACAACATGACCTCGCGTCTGGATTTCCTGATGACGGGTATTTCGAACGCAGATATTTTTGATGGTGATGATGGGCTGCCGTTTGTCAGCTGGCCGTCATTAACGCTGTCCTACAAGCTTAAGCCGGGCACTCCGGGTGGTTCATTCTCAACAATCACCGCAGTATTAAAAGATTCTTCCGGTATAGGCCAGGGAGGGTCAGATACCTCTGAGCCTCAATCGTGGACCATTACTACTGAAGCCTGCACCGATGTTGATCTTGATGGTATCGCTGATGAGATCGACCCTGAAATCCGCCTGCTGGTAGATACAGATGGCGACGGTATCTTCGATGATATTGACCTTGATGACGATAACGACGGCATCCTGGATAGCGATGAAGGTAACGGTGTGCTCGATACAGACGGTGACGGCATACCGGATTCACTGGATCTGGATTCTGACAATGATGGTCTGTTGGATGTTGCTGAAGGTGGCAACAGTGAGCTTGATATTGACGGTGACGGTATGATCGATGGTGAAGTGGATTTCGACGGAATCCCTGTAAACTCAGACGGTTCTGTCACAGATACAGACAGTGATGGTATCCCGGATGCACAAGAACCTAACGGTGACGACGTTTCTACCGATACAGATGGAGACGGTATCTTTGATGACGTTGATACAGATGATGACGGAGACGGAGTTTCTGATATCGATGAGGGTGACGGCATGATCGATAGCGATGGTGACGGGGTGCCTGATTCAAGAGATCCGAACACGATAAACAATGGTGGGCAGGTCGTTACGGTGCAGTCCGGACCGATCAACTCAATGGTTGAAACTGGTGTTTCCGGCGGTGGTTGTACGCTTGGAAGTGGTAGCGGTTTTGATCCGTTGTTTCTGATGTCTGGTCTGTTGGCATTTGCCGGACTTCGTCGTCGCAAAATGTAGAATTGAATAGCTCCAAGGACAAGTAATGACCCTGCGAAATAGAAAGTCGTTTTCTTCCAATCTCGCGCTCGCCGGTACAGTAGCCATTGCGGCTACTTTCTGGGCACCTACTGCTAGCGCGCTGGATTTTGATGTAAACGGTAACTACTACGGTGGGGTCGGCTTTGGCAGTTCTGGCATAGAGCCGGTGGTGAATGAGTCGGGGTACAGTGTCACCGACAGCAGTGATGGCGGTATTCAGTTGTTTTTAGGTCGCGATATCAGCCGGCGTATGTCTGTTGAAGGCTATTTCTCCGATATGGGAGCGGCGCAACTGAGCAATGGTGTCGATGGTGGAAGAGTTAACTATTCCGCCATTGGTGCCAGTGGCCTTCTATATTTGATCGGAGCGGGCGGGGCAGATGCCCTGGCAAGTCGTCGTGGATTTAATATCTATGCCCGTGTTGGTTTTGGCAGGCTTAGCAACGAAGGCTCCGGCATTCCATTTAACCGGGTTAATGACTGGCATGTGTCCAGCGGCCTCGGAGCTGAATACAATTTGAAGAACGGTTTGGGTGTGCGAGCTGAATTTCACAACTTCGATAGTGATGCTCGAGTAGTAACACTTAACATTGTTAAGCGATTTAGTTTTAAAGGCAGTAAAGCTATACCTCTAATGGAGTCTATGGACGAAAAGCCGGAGGCATCTTTTACGGTTGCTGAGGGAGCTGCAGATTCAGAACGAGTTGATGCTGAAAAGATGTCTGCTAAAAAGCCCGGCGTTGCAGCTAAAGACAGTGACGATGATGGCGTGAATGACAAAGATGATCTTTGTGATTCAACAGCAGAGGGAGTTTCTGTTGATGCCAGTGGATGTGCTTTCACCGGGGTGCTGGAAGGCGTTAACTTTACTACGGCATCGGCTGATTTAACTCAGCAGGCCACTAAAGCGCTCGACAAGGTCATTGTAGAGTTGAAGAAAAACGCCAAGGTTAAGGTCTCGGTACAAGCGCATACGGACAATCGTGGACCGGCCGCAGATAATATGGACTTATCTCGTAAGCGTGCGGAAACTGTGGTTCGTTATCTGGTGGATGTAGGGGATATTGATCTGGGGCGGATGTCAGCGATCGGGTTTGGTGAGAGCCGACCACGCAAGAGTAACCGAACTCCGGAGGGCCGCAAGGCTAACCGTCGGGTTGAGATTAAGACTGTCAAATAAGCGTATTTTTGGACATCCCGAAAACTGTATTCGGGATGTCCGATTCTAATCCCACCTGTTAATTTGTCGGACTTCCTGAATCGTTGCAAAGTTAGCAACTAAATCTGGAAAATGGCACAGAGCCACCCCGGCAGGACATTTCACTTCTTATAACGTTGTGCTCTGCACCTGGATAGAGCTTTCCACTAGCGTAATTCTTCATTTTTTTCATTTCTGTTCAGCAACGGTCAGTAAACGCCTTCTACACTTTGCCGCTATAGTAAAAACGTTGCGGTTGAATTGATTCAAACCCGGCAATATCTATTTGGTTGGTGGTATCGCGAAGCAATTCGCAGTGAATGACAGGTGATAATGATGAATTCATATAAAAAAATAGCACTGGTAACACTGCTTACAGCAGGGCTTTCGGCTTGTGCAAGCAGTGGGTCTGTGAATCGCTCACAGACAGGGGCGGCGATTGGCGCGGTCGCAGGCGCAATACTCGGTCATCAGGTCGATGATGATAAAGGTCGTTTTGTGGGGGCTGTGGCCGGAGCTTTAGCGGGCGGTGCGGTCGGAAAGTATATGGATGAGCAACAACGTGAACTTGAAGCGCAGCTCAGTCGTGAACAGGCAGCAGATGAAATTCAGATTTCACGCCTGGCGGACAATACCCTGAAACTAGATCTCAGCAGTGAAGTATCATTTGATATTGATAGCGCGCGAATTAATCGTGGTTTTTATGAGAGCTTAAATAAAGTTGCCAGCGTACTAGCGGATTATCCGCAGACGGCCGTGCATATCATTGGCCACACAGATAGCACAGGTTCTGATGCGTACAATCACACCTTGTCACTGAAGCGCGCATCGAGTGTTAAAAGCTATCTGACTCGTCAAGGGGTAAGCGAACCTCGCACCCGGACTGACGGGCGCGGAGAGAATATGCCTGTTGCCAGTAATGCCACCAGTGATGGCCGCAGTCAAAATCGTCGGGTAGAGATATTTCTGAAACCGATTGTGGAAGGTCGAGAGTCTTCGGCGTTTAATTCGCCGGTATAAAGAAAGCAACCACACCTCTGAAAAAAGGCCAGCGCAAGCTGGCCTTTTTTGTGGTTTTCTAAAGCGGCCACACAATGAGTAGTAGCGGGACTGACACTGCGACGATCATGATCTCGAGTGGTAATCCCATGCGCCAATAGTCGCCGAACTGATATCCGCCGGGACCCATCACAAGTGTGTTTGACTGATGCCCGATAGGTGTCAGGAACGCGCATGATGCGCCAACTGCTACGGCCATTAAAAATGCATCGCTGCTGACGCCCAGCGAAGTTGCGATCGCCACCCCGATAGGTGCCATTACCAGTGCCGTGGCTGCATTGTTGATGATATCCGATAAGAACATGGTGACCACCAGTATCATGGTTAACAGGGCAACGGCCGGTAGCCCGTCAGTGATCTGTAATATCCCGTTTGCCATCCATGTGGTTGTACCGGTGCTTTCAAGGGCTCGACCGACGGGAATCATAGAGCCCAGTAGTACAATCACCGGCCAGTCAATTTCATCGTAAATTTCACGTACTGAAATAATCTTCATCAATATAAAGATGCCAATAGCGATTAAGAAGGCGATGGGAAGGGTTACTAATCCGGCGACGCCCATAGCAATTGCGCCAGCGAACACCAGTAGTGCCGGAATGACTTTGCGCTGCCTGTTGAGTGATAAAGGTCGCTTTGCCAGTGGCCATAAACCGAGCTCGTGAAACCGTTGATCAATAGTGTCTGCGTCACCGAACAGCAACAGCACATCACCGGCTTTAAAGCGTTGGCGTTTTAGGCGCGTTTTTATCGCATCACCGTTTCTGGCGATACCGACGAGTGCCAGTGTTCTCTGTGTCTGAATTCGCAGGTATTCAACGCTTCGATCGACCAGGGGTGATGTTTGACCGACCACGCCCTCCAACATTATTTCGTTTTCAGACTGAGGTTGTGCAAAATTTCCAGATGCTGTGGTAAGTAGCGCCAGGCCATTTTCTTCGACAATCGATTGCAAGTGCGATGGGTCACTTTGCACCAGTAGAATGTCATTTTCAGCAAAACGATATTGCAGTGGAATCGGCCGTGCAAACCCGTTTTTTTGCGCCATGCCGACCACATCGATTTGATCTGAGGTAAAAATTTCATTGTCTTTTAACAGCTCACCTAACAGGGGTGAGTCAGCTTTGATTTCGATTTCGGTTAAGTAGTGCGAAATCTCAAATAATGCTTTTGAACCATCTTTGCTGCTGCGATCTGTGGGAATGAGACGCCAGCCAATGAGGGTGATGAATGCCAGACCGATTACCGCGACAAAGAAACCTACCGGGCTGAAATCAAACATCGAAAAAGGCTGGCCACTGACTTCAGCACGATAGCTTGCAATGATGATATTGGGTGGCGTGCCTATCAGTGTTGTCATGCCACCCAGTATGCTTCCGAATGCCAACGGCATCAGTACCAATGCGGGTGATCGATTGGCTTGATTGGCAGTCGCAATAGCCACCGGCAACATGAGTGCAAGTGCGCCAACATTGTTCATAAACGCAGAAGCCACGGTGACCACCAGCGTCAGCGAGGCAATGTGAATATATATGTTGCCCGTATAGGGTGTCAGGTAGGACGCAATGACGTTAACCACGCCCGCGTTTTTCAGAGCGTGGCTGATGATAAGCACGGCGGCAACAGTAATAACGGCGGCGTGGCCGAAGCCGCTGAATGCATCTTCTGAAGGAATCACACCGGCCACAACGCCCATGACAAGGCAAAATATAGCAACGATATCGTGCCGGTATTTGCCCCAGGCAAACAGAATTAAAGTGATAAACAAAATGCCGGTGATAATGATCTGCGGCTGACTCATGGATATATCCAGTAGAACAAAAACGACTAAGGTGCATATGCACAGTCAATTATAACGCCTGAACGCGGAGTATGTTCCAATTGGACAAATGATAGGCCCGGAAAAAAGCCCCTACAAGCACTTGAAAGCGGAGTCTTAGCTCATAATGTAACCTTCTAGATGCTGGATGGTTTTCTGCTGATCAGCAATGATGGCTTTGACAAGATCTCCAATTGACAAGACCCCGGTAATTCGGTCTTTCTCAATCACCGGCAAATGACGGATTTTGTGTTCAGTCATTAATTCCATGCATTTATTGATGGTGTCATCGGGGCCGACGCTTACCACATTGACCGACATGATTTCTGAAACAGGTGTTTCGCGCGATGATTTATTGCGAAGTATCACTTTTCGGGCATAATCCCGTTCAGAGATAATGCCGATTAATTTTGTGTTTTCGGTGACCAGCAGAGCGCCGATTTCTTTTTCAGCCATTAGCCTGATGGCATCGAGCACCGGCTGATCAGCCTCAATGGTCCAGACAATTGGACTTTTCCCGGCGATTAACTGCGTGACAGTTTTCATATGGACTCCCGAAATTACCTTTTTGCCGTTCCTTCTACGGCCATCAAGGTAACTTGATATTGTCAATTCTGCAATATCTTGCGGTTAAGTACCGGGGCAATGGTAGTGGCGGAAGTTAGGCGCTGAGGCTTATATATTCATCCGCGATCGTGTTTTTTTTGTTGAGCGGCGACTAACGGCGGGGCATTGTTGCAGATTGATGGCAAAAATTCTGGAATTTAAAAAAAAGAAAGCTACCTCGAAAGGTAAGACGTTGTGTGCCAACAACCATCATAAGTGGAAGGTACAAACCAATAAGAAATTTGATGTTAAAAGCGGCAAGCTCGTTACCGTCTATTGTTGTGAGCGCTGCGGCGCGCTCAAGAACCGCTTGTTGTAGCGTTTGAAACCACAACGTTATTTTTACCGGCCTCTTTGGCCGACAGCAGTGATTGCTGGGCATTGCTGATCATATCCAGGAAGGATTTGTCGAGACTGGTGGTAGCGCCAATGCTGCAACTGACCGATAGGGTTCCCGATGGATATGCTATCTGGCTTTTGTTAACTAACTGTCTGATACGTTCAAACACCATAATGGCGTTGTGGTTACCGACATTATTGGCAAGGCAGATAAACTTGGCAGAGTCATAACGGGCTAGAATGTCGTTCTTGCGCAGTTCATCGTTGAGCAGTGGGGCAAGTGTTTCAAGCACAGCGTTACTGGTTTCAGAGCCGTGGCGTGTGGTGATTTGTTCGAAATTATCGATCTCGATCATAGCCATGGTAAGTTTGATATCACCACGTTTTGCACTGGCGTATAGTTTTTCACCCATATCGAACAGATAATCACGATTGTATGCACCTGTCAGAACATCTCTGGTGGCTGAGTATTTTATTTCACGAACCCGTTCCACTGATTCAACGCAATGTTTGATGCGATAGTAAAATTCATCAGCTGCCATGGGTTCACGGATGACATCATTCGCGCCAGCGCGCAGTAGTTTTGCACCCAGCTGTTGATCGTCCTGGCCACATACTGCAGCGATCGCCAGATCTTCGCGACGATAGTGTTCTCGCAATTCACTCACCGTATCAATCGCGTTAGACTGCAGTGTGCTTTGATCCATTAATATCAGTGAGATATCTCGATTGTCGTTAAGTTGTCTTCTAATATCGGCTTTGTTGCGAACGTCGATGATTGTATAGCGATGGATATCCAGCAGACTGCGGATTTTCTTTCGGTCAAAGTCATTCGTGCTGAAGTACAGGATCTTGCGTTGAGGATTACACAAAGTTTGCTGTACGGTATCTGCGATTAGTTCGATGTCGTCATCGCTTCGCTTTAATACGCACTCGATAATGTGTTTGTCCAGCAGACGATCGGCGATCTCCTCTGTGACTTTCGAAGAGATGGCAATTGTTGGGATAGAATGTTGAGTCAGTGTGTCGAGCACTTCGCCATTTGGCGCATCTGGCAGGCGCGTGTCAACCACTGCCAGCACGTACTCGCCAGCGTGCTGCTCGACTAGTTTTCGCACCGCCGTGGCGGTGTTGACCGCATCAGCGGTTACGCCCAGCGTTTTCTCTACGCGGTCCACAAGCGCATCCCGAACCGCTTGTTCCTGCTCGGCAATCAATACCCGTAAGTGGTTGCCGAAATCATTACCCGGATGTGACTTTGCCGGGTGTGACGCTTTTTTGAGTTGGCTCATGAGTGGCTGTCGCGCTGTTTTGGGCTATGGTAGATTGCTGTATATAGCCCAGTGGAGTCGCGTAATTCGTGCCAACTTTTGTTTTTAGCTGTGTCTGATTCTTCACTTGAATGGGTGTTGCAGGCCAGTGGATACCTGCAGCGGGCTGATTTGCCTGAAGAATTGCTACAGAGCTCAGAAAATGCAACTGAAGCGTCGGTGCTGATTCCGCTTTTTTGGCACGGGGAAGAATGGCATGTGCTATATATTCGGCGCGTTACGAATCAACGTGACCGACACAGCGGCCAGGTTGCGTTTCCCGGCGGCAGGCGTGATCCGATTGACACTGATGCCACTTCGGTGGCGCTGCGTGAAGCCTTTGAGGAAATCGGGCTGCATCAACATGAAGTAGAGGTTCTACAGGTGTTGCCAGAGTACCGCACCAGTAGTAATTTCATTGTCACACCGGTAGTAGGTATCGTGCCATGGCCGTACCCTTATCGGCCACAGCCGGACGAGGTCAGTCGGATATTTTCCATACCGCTTAACTGGCTCGCTAATCAGTCTAACGTAGAAGTTCGCGATCGGGACGTGACAAACGATGCGGTTACAGCCACGTTAAAAGTGGTGTACTACGATAAGTATGATGGTGAGTTATTGTGGGGAGCATCAGCCCGGATGACCATTTCATTGTTAAAGGCGTTACACAGCGATGAGCTATTGTTGGATCAGTGAGCGCCCTGCTCACTGAAACCGTTGTTTTCAGCGCTTTGCTATGGCCTGCCGTATACGGTCAACACCTTCTTCAAGCTGTTTGCGACTGCAGGCGAAATTTAACCTTTGATAGTTGCTGTCGCCAAATTGGCTGCCGGGTGACAGTCCAACGCCTGCATGTGTGAAAAACGCATTGGTGTCGTCCAGCTTTAAGTTTTTCGTCAAATGTCTGGTATCGATCCAGGCCAGATAGGTGGCATCGATACGGTCCATCGACAAACCGTCAATATCATTAATAGCAGCATGCAGGTAATCGTGATTGGCCCGCAAATAGTCGATAAGCTCGCTATGCCATTGCCACCCGTTTGCATAGGCGGCCTCCGCCACCGTATAGGAAAGTGTCGGCACAAGCGGTACGGTATAGTGGCATTCGTGCTGAAATTTCTTAAGTAAGCACGGGTCAGTAATATGTGCGAAAGAACAATTAGCGCCGGCGACGTTAAAAGTTTTACTTGGCGACATGATGGTGATTACTGAGTGATGATGCTCTGCTGCAGCAAGCGCGGTTGGAATATGTTTTTTATCATCATGCAAAATAAGATCGCAGTGAATCTCGTCTGAGATAAGTACTATTTTCCGCTCTGTACATAAACTCGCTAACTGATACAGCTCTTCGGCAGTGAACATCACGCCCATCGGGTTGTGTGGACTTGATAGTAGAATGGCTACTGTTTTATTGGTGATCGATGCCTCAAGTAATTCAAAGTTAAGACTCCATTGTCCATTTGAGTAGATCATTGGAACATCGACCCGGGTCTGGCCAAGCTTTTCGGGTATCTCCAGCAAAGGGTGATACACAGGTGGGAAAACAATGATCTCATTTTCTTCGGCACGGGTGCCTTTTTTTGCCACTACCTGGCAAGCGGCAGTGAGGGCGGGTAGTACGCCGGGCACCCAATAAAGGCAATTGGCATCTATCGTCCAGTTATGACGGTTAGCGCAATAATCCGTAACAGCGCTGACAAGCGTCAGTGGTGCCGCGGTGTAACCGAATATTGGATGTTCAATCCTTTCTTTTAATGCGTCTGTGATTACCTTCGGGGTGGCAAATTCCATATCGGCAACCCACATCGGGATGACGTTCCGGTGAAATTTTTGCCATTTGATTGACGCTGATTGACTTCGATCTATAAAGGTATCAAAAGGTGAATTCTTCATTCAATTGTCTTCATTCTGATCCAACTGATTGTTGAACCTGGGCTATTATTAATTGTCGATCTTAGTGCATGATCGCCTGTTAATAAATCTTATTTAATAAATGAAGGGAATAGATATGTCAGTAGCAAAAGTTACCGAAATCATCGCATCATCAACAAAGAGTTTTGACGACGCTGTCGCCAACGGCGTTGAGCGTGCAGACAAGACGCTTAAAAACATCACTTCTGCCTGGGTAAAAGATCAGAGCGTGCACGTTGAAAGTGGAAAAATTAAAGAGTACCGCGTCGTCATGAAAGTTACTTTTATACTAAAAGACTAAATGCCGGCCCTATGGTGGAGCACAGCTCTACCATGGGGCTATGCTGGAGTCATTATTGTCATTGTGATTCCTGTCGGCAGGAGAACAACATAAGCAGTAAGCAGGGTGGCCTGTCGCGGTAGCGATACGGTAATTGTAACGTCGCGTTGTTAAGTCGTAGGTTGTAAAGGTGCTGGAGTGGCAGCGTAGAAAGAAGTTGCTGGCAGTAGCGCAATCACTGCGAATGAAGGTAAAAGGGTGGGTTCTGCCGAAGCGCCCCCCACCAATTTACCGCCTTTTTATGAGAAAGTAAGTCTCATTAGCCAAAGTAATTTTCTTCAGGGATCGATTTCCCGCTATCCGGGCCAGCAGATAACTTTGATCTCACTCCGTCAACAGATCATTACTTCGACAATAGATATGTCGTCGTTCAATGCAGAACCTTTAGTGAACGATTCAAAATGATCGGCGATGGCGGCGATCCGCCCTGTGTCTGTGTTCGTTGTCGCTATCAGCGATGTGAGCATGTGCATGTCAAACAGTTCATCATTAGCACTCACTGATTCAATCATGCCATCGGTTAGTGCGTACAGTTGATGTGGTGATTGGTATGTTTTTGTGAAAAGCTGCACATCGTGCATTGAGACTGTTTGAATGCCCAATGGTAGTTGCTCGCTGGCGATAGTATCTATTAACACACCGTTTTGATCAGAGATCAGTATATCGGGCAGGCCAGCATTGCACACTGTAGTTTGACCTTTATGGTTCATAATTACAGCAGTGCTGCAAAAGAATCCTGAAGGTAGGAGTTGTTCTAACCGGTTATTGAGTTCGGTGATGATTTCTTCAACAGATAGCCCGCGTTTGGCGGTTGCCTGAAAAATGGACGCCACCGGTGCCGCTCCCATTGCGGCAGAAATTCCATGGCCGGTCAAATCGGCGAGCAAAGTATATTTTTTCCCGCAGTGGCTTTCGCACGCCATTGCAAGATCGCCCGAAAAGCCCCGTAATGGTTTTTGCCAGATGCTGGCGTGGGTCGGCGATTGGTCGACAACTGAATTGATGTGATTAAGTATTTTTAGAGCACGATTTTCATCGCGCCGCTTCTTTGTCTGGATATGAACCAGTTTTCGACCCAGCTGATGATATCTTGCGGTTCGCCGTTGTTGTTTCTGGAGGGATTTGTACAGCAGTGCCTGTGATGTTAGTAACGCTAAAAGCAAAAGCCACAGCAGATATTGTATCGGCCCCTGTGCATCACGGAATGCAAGTATTGCCAGAGTAATTCCGCAGGCTGCATTGATCAGCACCAATGCATGAACACTTATATTCTTTTTGCTGGTGTTTTTTTTGCTCATGCCGTGAATCGCCACTTGTTGTGGTTGGTTAAAGCATCGTTCCCGGATAGCTCGATGCCATGATAGCGGCTTTTGATTGATTTTCTTGAATTATGTAAAGCATGTGGTTTTACTTTAACTGTCTTCAGATGGTTTAGTATCGAGCAGATCGCTTGACCGATCGTTCAGGCAGTCAGGCCCGTCGTTGCGCGCGTTGTTGACGTAATCGCTTATTTCCCGAATGTCAAAAGCGCCCGCTGGTAATGGCTGCATGCACTGGTTTATGTGATCTTCTTTTTCACTATTCAGCCATGCATCTATTTTGTCCGCATTGATAATGACAGGTTGTCGATTGTGGACATCCTGCATTTGCGAATTAGCATCGGTAGTAATTAAACAGCATTGGCTGTAGCCATCAGAGTGATTTTGGATTATTGCACCCAGACCCATAGCGGGTGCATCTTTTAAGGTGATGTAGTTGGCGAGTCGTGAGTTGCCTTTTTTCTGCCATTCGTAAAATCCGTTCACCGGAACAATCCCACGGTAGCGACGGATCAGGTTCTTAAATGAAGGCTTTTCCCAGATGGTCTCAGAGCGTGCATTAAATAGTGGTCTTTTAAACTGACCTTCCTTTGCCCACGGTGGCACAAATCCCCACTGCATGGGTTCCAAGGTGGTGGCTGTTCGTGACACCAGAACGCCCCAGATAGCGGCGGTGGGCGATACGTTATATTTGGGCGTGAATTGCTCTTCAGGCAATACCAATCCCAGGTGCTCAAGTAACCATTGAACGCCTTCATGATCAGAAATGTTCATTCGACCGCACATACATTGGTTCCGTGTTTTTACGATGGTTGCAGTGTATCGTTTTTTGAGTACTTACTGCACAACCTGAGGGCTAAGTCGTTAGTGTTAGCAGCAAGACAGTCTCGGTTCAGCATCAATCGATGAGAATCAAACTCTTGATAGTGGTACAGCGCTTGAATCGCTACTTGGCGTCGTGAAGAATATAAGTACCAGGGAATATAGATGATAAGCAAATTGATTAATTCGGCATTTCTTAGCGGATTGTTACTCGCGTGCGGTGTGGCCCGAGCCGATCATGAAATAATTGTTACACCAAATACTGCGCTGCCTGAATCTGAGTTTCAATATCGTGGCCCCTACCTGACACCGTACCTGGCCATTGGTATAGGCTCTGGTGGTGATGTTATTGGTCGTTTTTCTGATAGCTATGGTGATGTTGAGAAAGTTCGAAGTGGCGGTGGGTTTCTGTTTGAGGGCGGATTGTTAATGGCGCTTGATCAGGCCACAAACCTACGCCTGACCGGCGGCTATGAAATAGATAATATCAGTCGGCTGAACGGCCACTCTACTTTTGATCGCCTTAGATTTGATCTGATGTTGTTGCGCAAGTTTGGTGCTAATGATCTTGGCGTGGGGATCACAGCACACACAGGAGTCGGGTATCGCTGCGACATCAATTCTATTTGCGCCGGAGATGTTGAGTTTGATTCTGCGATTGGATACACCGTAGAGTATGCACTCACTACAGCTGGTGTGGATTTTGGAGGATCTTACGATCGTCGCTTGAATCCAATGCGTGGTGCGCGACTGGGAGTACGCTTTACAGATATTGAATATCGCTCACAGCTTAATCCGGTGTCATCTACAGATGACGGACTGGTAGATGGAAAATCGGTATCGGCTTTTATCGGTTTTGCCTGGTAGGCGTGTTGTACTAGTTCGATGGCTTTTGGGGTAGTCATCGAATAGCAGTTCTTTGAAGTGCGGTGTTAGACTGATTGCCGGTTTTAAATTCCCGGAATTCTTTGTGACCAGTGCTTTGCAATACACCCAGATGAATTTACATCGTGCTGACGATATGCGTCGATCCCCTGATCTATTGGCTGAGCACTGGACTGATCCGAATTGCCGCGTGGTGGCCCTACACGAAAATAAAAATCTGCTCAACAATAGCTTTGTCCCGGTACTCGCCACTCAGGCTGAACTCAGTGCTCATGGAATGCAGCCTGGTATGGGATCATTTCTGGGGTTTGATAGTGAGACTCCCTATTTTGCCGTGTGTTGTAACGATGATGAAGCGAATCAGTGGTGTAAATATTACCCGGGCTCCGACTTCATCGATCTTAGAACCGCAGGACCTGCCATCGGCAATGAAGTGGCATCACTGCTCGCCTATGCCCGTGGCCTGACGTACTGGCAAAGTAAAAATGTATATTGTGCTAAGTGCGGTGGCCTAAATGAATTGGTGGCGGGTGGTCACACGATGCAATGTACTCAGTGTTCCGGAGAGTGTTTTCCGCGTACGGATCCTGCGGTGATCATGATGGTAGAACACACCGATGAACAAGGTATCAAAAAGTGTTTGCTGGGTCGTAGTCCGGCATGGCCAGAAGGATGCTTATCTACGTTGGCGGGTTTTGTAGAAACGGGAGAGTCGCTCGAAAATGCGGTTATTCGAGAGGTATTGGAAGAGACTGGCGTCAAGGTGGTAAATCCAAGGTATATCGCATCGCAGCCCTGGCCGTTTCCGCAGTCAATGATGTTGGGTTTTATGGCGACAGCGGTCTCCACTGAAATTATCCTTGATGACAAAGAGCTGGCAGAGGCACATTGGTTTTCGGCCAGTGAGGTGCGTCAGTTCGGTGAATGGGCTGATCAGGCAGAAGGTCCGAAGCTGCCACGGGTAGATTCCATTGCGCGTCTGCTGATAAATCAATGGTTGGGTTAGCGGACTGAATACAAGGTCGTTGGCAGCGTACTGGAAAATCTTGAAAATGCCCTTAGATTCTTAAGATCAGCGAAAATAGAGGTACTGAACTATGGACTCACGTCACACTTCAAGCGACAAACAGCGTTTCACAGAGGCGGGCGAACAGGCGGCACGCGTTATTGGCGAATTCATGTCTTTCGCCAATGAGTTTTCAAAGAGGCTTGATGGTGGCTTCGATACTGTTGCCTCGGGCAATAGTGAATCACGACAGCGTCATTCAAGTCGCAAACCTTTTGATAAAAACACCAGAGACGAATCCGGGCGCCAGGCAGACTACGAAAAAAGTGATCATCGATATCAATCCGATGAAGCCTGGAAAGAAGCAGGAGATTATTTGCGCGAACTTCGCGAGGCTGCAGGTTACACCATTGATGGTTTTGCCAGAGCGATGAATCGACAAGATGCGCGCACTACTGTTGAAGCAGCTGAAGCCGGGCGCGAAGTGTTTCCGGATGAATGGTTTGATCAAGCGGTCGAGGTGTTAAGACACCGGGATCCGCTTGAATTCTTTGATCGCTTAAGAGGCTTATACGAACCCGTTGCAGCAACGGCCGATGAGCAGGTTGCTATTCGAACACAGGGCCCGGTAGACAAGCAGCCAGACCAGCAGCGAGACAAGCGACGCCAGACACTGAGTGCTATCTTTTCTGATGATGAAACGCTTGCGCAGCTCACTGATAGCCAATTTGAAGATCTAGCGGGTTTTATGCAAAGCAATTATCAAGCGGCCCTTGAGTTGGTGAGGAACAAGCGACGCTAACGCGAATCAATAGTGGTTGATGGGGCATGGTGGAAATGACATTGGAACAAGTTACGTCACTGTTGGGTTGGTGTGCGGTGATAAACAGCGCAATGCTTGCGCTGTTTACGTTAGTGATGATACTGGGCCGCCGATGGATACCACGTATTCATGCAAGATTATTTGATCTGTCTGAAACGCAAGTCCGTTCAGAGCACTTTGGATTTCTCGGTACTTATAAGGTGATCATAACAGCGTTGAATATTGTGCCTTATATTGCTTTAAAAATAATGTTGGCGGCTGGCAGTTAGCGGCAGCGGGCAACTTTATACCAACGTAACCAGTTCCTCTGAACTGGTTGGGTGAATAGCCACGGTGTCATCGAAGTCCTTCTTCGTTGCCCCCATTTTCACAGCAACGGCAAAACCCTGTAGCATCTCGTCGACACCGGCACCGATCATGTGTATGCCGACGATTTTTTCATCAGCCCCTGTGACGACAAGTTTCATCGCCGTCTTTTGAGGGTGTTCGGTAAACGCGTGATACATCGGTGTAAACTTTGCCTGGTAGCATTTAACGTCAGCGCCGAATTTTTCCCGTGCTTTGGCTTCAGTTAATCCTATAGCACCTATAGGCGGGTGGCTAAACACGACTGACGCGATGTTGTCGTAGTTCAGGTGACGATCTGTCATTCCAGCATACAAACGTTCGGCCAGGCGGCGGCCGGCAGCGATGGCGACAGGTGTTAATTGCTCGCGCCCCGTTACATCACCGATGGCAAAAATATTGTCAACGTTGGTCGCCTGCCATTTATCTGTGGGAATATAGCCTTTGCTATCTACTTCCACACCGGCATTTTGTGGATTGAGCTCGGCTGATAACGGACGTCTGCCAATTGCCCAAATCACCTGGTCGAAGTTACCGAGATCGCGACCTTCTTTGGTTGTAGCGTTTATATTTGATCCGCTTGGAGTGAGTTCTGCCAGTTCGGTGTTGTTGATGATTTTTAAACCTTCAGCGTGCATGGTCTCTGTGAGCGTGCTCGATAGCAGATCGTCAAACTCTCTTAAAAAGTGTTCGCGTCGGATGACCAGACTGACGTCGGCACCCAGTGAGTGCAGCATGCCTGCGAGCTCAACTGCAATATATCCTGCGCCGACCACGGCCACTTTCTTTGGCATTTCCGTTAGTTCAAAGAACCCGTCTGAGGTGATGCCCAGGTCGGCACCCGGTATGTCAGGCACAGTGGGCGTGCCGCCCGGTGCAAGCAGAATGCGTTTTGCTGTATAGGATTTGTCTCCGACCTTTACGGTGTGTGCATCGAGTAGAGAGCCGAAACCTTGCAGGTGCTCAACATTTTCTTTGTTGAGATTTGTTTCGTAAATGCCATTGAGCCGGGCAATATACTTCTCACGATCTGCAACCAGCTTGCCCCAGTCAAAGTTTTTTTGTTCAACATCAAATCCGTAACCTGCCACATCACTGAGCGTGTGCGCTATGTGGGCGGCGTTCCACATGACTTTTTTGGGTACGCAACCACGGTTCACACAGGTTCCCCCCAATCGGTCAAATTCCACCACAGCACATTTAGCACCGTGCTTCGCAGCGCGCCTGGCTGCTGCGACGCCGCCACTTCCGCCACCTATGGCAATTAGATCGTATTGATAACTCACGGAAGCTCCTTAGTGCCACCAATCAACGGTGCGGTAGCAGTCTTAATAATTGTTACGAGCGGAATAATTGTCTTGCGCTCATGGGCAGGCGTTTATAATCGTGGCTCTTACTGCCACTTTCAATAAAAGTATAACAACAATGTCGTTGAGCGATACTTCCTCCGTGTTATCTGATCGTCTGCTCCAGTATGTTCGTTTGGTCCGGGCCGACAAACCCATAGGCGCTGCCTTGTTGCTGTGGCCGATGTTGTGGACGCTGTGGATCGTATCTGAGGGTAAGCCGAGCTGGGCTGTGCTCACAGTGTTTGTTTTTGGCACTTTTCTAATGCGCTCAGCAGGTTGTGCAATAAATGATTTTGCTGATCGACACATCGACGGTGCGGTTGAGCGGTCTCGAAACAGACCGATTGTGACAGGCGCTGTGTCACCTCGCGAGGCGGTGATGGTGGCCATCGGGCTGTCTATTGTGTCGTTTCTGTTGGTTTTGACAATGAATCGATTCACTATTGCGCTTTCATTTGTTGGCGTCGGCTTGGCTTTTCTGTATCCGTTTACCAAGCGTGTTACCCATTGGCCGCAACTGTTTCTTGGTCTCGCCTTTGGTTGGGCAGTGCCGATGGTGAGTGCGGCTGAGACTGGCGAGATCAACCGGGTTGCTTGGCTGTTTTATTTCCTGGCTATTGTCTGGGCTCTTGCCTATGACACTATTTACGCCATGGTTGATCGCTCAGACGATATCAAACTTGGTGTGAAATCCACGGCAATACTTTTTGCGGAGCACGATGTTTCTATCGTTATGGGGTTGCAATGCATAGTGCTTGCCGGGGTTGCGATGATTGGTTTCGCCAGTGGCTTACGTTGGTTCTTTCTTATCGGTCTGATAGTCGCTGGTGCCGTCTTGCTGAAGCAGTGGCAGTTGATCAAAACGCGTGAGCCTGCGAAGTGTTTCAGAGCGTTTATGCTGAACAATCCTATGGGCGGATTTATTTTTCTGGGTATATTTTTCGATTTCTTCACACGCCGGATGATGAGTTAACAATCAGTGCAAGATTTTATAAATCAATTAATACAGCGCAACAAGGCAAAGCTTGATGCGGGCGTTACTCACTCGGATGAAGCAGCGCAACTCGAATATTCACTGACAACGCTCGCTATTGCACAAACTTCTTTGAACAAGTTATCACTGGGCAGAGAAGATACCGGCTACCCGTTACAGGTAGTGGTAATTGGCCCGACACAAGTCGGAAAGAGCGCCGTAGTGAATCTGTTATTACAGCAACAGCTGGCTGAATCCAGTGCACAGGCGGGCTTCACCGTGCATTGCCAGGGCTTTCATGTGGTAGACGAAGTGCACAATATTTATACCCGATCTGATCATTGGGCCGCTCGATACTTTGGTGAGCTGAGTATCTCTCAGCAGAGTGCGCTGGACAGGCAGGTGCTGGGTGAATACTCACTGCAGGAAGTGGTCATTCCAAATTCGAAATTCAAAGATACTGTCTTCTGGGATACACCGGATTTTGATTCGGTAAATTCGTTTGATTATCGTGCTCCGCTGTTGAAGGCGATCGCGTTGGCAGATCTTGTGGTGTTTGTGGTCAGTAAGGAAAAATATGCTGATAAAACCGTATGGCAAATGCTTGAGTTAGTCGCCGATCGTGCCATACCATCCGTGTTGGCGATGAATAAAACCCCGCCTGAGCCAAGGGATGAGTTAAGAGCTTCGCTAGAGAAAAAGTATCAGGCATCGATGCCTGCGAGTAGCGTTCCACCAATCACATTTATTGATGAATATCCCGATGATCTAATGAGTGCAGCTTCAAGTACTGAGCTTGAAGCGTTGCGCCAGATAGTGCAGCAACAGCTGAGACGCCGCCAACCTGAGCAACTTAAAGCCGATACGCTTGAGTATCTGCGGTTGCACTGGCCGAATTGGACTTCAGCAGTTAGTGCAGAACATCGGATGCAGCATGAATATCATGTGATGGTCGATCTTGTTGTTGATAGCAGCCTGCAGCGATACAAAACTGAATATCTTGAGAGTGACCGACACCGGGAAGTAATTCAGCTTGCGCTGTCTGAACTGTTAGTTTTGCTTGAAGTTCCGGGAATGGCCGGTCCGTTGAGTAAAATACGAAGTGTTGTCACCTGGCCTGTGCGCACCTTAATTTCACGCGCAAATGAACCCTCAACGGTTGCGAAGGATGGAAGAAACGAAGAACGCCGTCTGCTGGATGAGCTGGGAAAGCATACGCTGGCGTCTCTGAGTGCATCAGTGGCAGCGCGAGAATCCAGTGCTGATGGACCCTGGTGGAGAAAGATTCGCACTCAGCTTGAACAAGCCGATCGCGAGATTGATACAAAGTACCATCAAAGCCTGGATAATTATCAGGCGCTGCTGAATGTTGAAATTGATCGTGCTGCGCAGTCGCTGTATCAAAACCTGCAAGAGCAACCCGCCACACTGAATGGATTGCGTGCGGCAAGAGTCACCGCTGATGCTGCGGCGGTAGTGTTGGCGGTGAAGTCTGGTGGCCTCGGGGCGGTAGATTTAATTGTTGCTCCGGCTATGTTATCGCTCACCACACTGTTAACCGAAGGTGCGTTAGGGCAGTACATGCAACGCATTCAAAAAAAGCTGAATGCTTATCAGGAAAAAGAAGTGCGGTCGATTGTTAACAGAAAAATCCGTAAACCGCTGCTTGCGATTGAACAACAAATGCTGGACAAACAAACCACCGTATCACCAGACGAATTGCAACGGGTAACGCATATGCTGGAGTCTGGAAATGTCTGAAAAACTGGCACGACAGTTATTTTCTGAAGCGCAGCGATTTACTGCGGAGCTTAAAGAAACCGGTTGGAGTGCTGATCAAAGTACGCCGATGATTAGCAGCAAGAGCCCGGTCGATTTATTTTCAACGGAGGAGCGTCCCCTGGTTGTGGGCTTGTTCGGTGGCACGGGAGTCGGTAAAAGCTCTCTGTTGAACCGTCTTGCCGGTGCTGAGATTGCGCGCACAGGCGTGGTTCGCCCCACGTCGATGGAAATTACCGCTTATCTTCATCAGGACGTTCAACTGGATGCATTGCCTGATCATTTTGTCGCTGATCGATTCTCTGACAACAGACACAGTAACGCCCACCTGTCTGATGTGATGTGGGTCGATATGCCGGATTTTGATAGTGATGAAACGCAAAACAAAGATCAGGTACTTCAGTGGTTGCCGCATATTGACCTACTGATATATGTCGTCACACCTGAGCGCTATAAAGATGCAGAAGGTTGGCGCATGATGCAGGAGAACGGTTACCAGCATGCCTGGCTGTTTGTGATTAATCAGTGGGATAAGGCAGAATCGGTTCAGTATCAGGACTTTACCCGTATGCTAGAGTCTGCCGGATTTCAAGCGCCTGAGGTTTTTCGCACGGTGTGTAACAGCGCGCATTCCGAGGACCAATTCGGCGATTTGGTGGAAGTAATTGCCTCACTGGCTAAGCGCAATGTGATTGAGCATTTACAGGAACGTGGCTGGATACACAGGCTCGGCGCCGTGCAGTCTAAGTTAAAGGTGGAATCCGAACACCTTGCTATGGATGGTTTAAAAAAACTTGATGAAAGCTTCGCACATCGATGGCAGGAATTTGAAAGCGCGGCAGTGGCACACCTTGATGCGCCATTCAAGACCTACAGCGCTTTGTTCAGCGATGAAAAAACCAATGTGGTCAACACTGTTTTAAAATCATTAGGAAGTAAGGAAACTGGAACCGAAGTCGCTGGCAATATTGCTATCAGGTCTGATGCCAGTGAATTGTGGGATGACTGGCTTTCAATTCGAATGAAAGATTCCATTCAGCAATTTAATCTTGCTGATAGCGAGCATGGTGTGCCCGCGACTGTGATGATGAAAAAAAATGATATGAGCTCTATTGATGCACGTGGTCTTATTACGCAACATCTCAAACAAGCTGTTGAATCGACCATTGCATCCCCCGGTACTCAATGGCAACGGCTATTGTCAAAAGCGGCAGGAATACTAAAGATCGCGTTACCTTTAGTTGCGCTTGCCTGGGTAAGCTGGCGCGTCATTAATGGTTTTATTGCCGGTGCGGCAGATCGTGCAGACTACGTCGGCTTGGATTTTCTGGTCAATGGATTATTACTTGCCGGATTGGGCTGGTTGATACCAATGATGATTGGGAAATTATTAGTCCCGTCGCTGCCAGATGCCATCTATCGCGAGTTACACCACGGGTTGCGTAACGGGTTAGCGGAAGTAGCGCAGCACGCGCAGCTGCAATTGGCAGAAATCAATAAAGTGCGTCTTGAGCATACGGCGAAATGCACCAAAATTGATCAGAAAATCGAACAATTCATTGCCAGTACAGATCAAGCCGACCCGACACTCGGTCGGGTATTGATGTCTGCACCTGATCCCCTGTAGTTAAGTGGCACGCTATGGTGTGCGTGCTACTGCCCAGATGCTGATTTTTGCAACGCCTGCCTTTTTCAGGTGCCGCGCAATTGCGCGAGCGGTGGCACCGGTGGTGTAGACATCATCCACCACTGCCACGTGTGGAATTTGTCTATGCTGATCATCAACTGAAAATGCCCGGCGAATATTCGCCTCACGATCTTTTGCGCTTAAGCCGGATTGCGGCACCTTAAGGCTTGAGCGTTTCACCAGGCTGCTATCCAGGCGAATCCGGAGGCGTTTAGCTGATGTGCGCGCGATCATTTCAGCCTGATTGAAGCCGCGTTCGAGCAGTCGCTCCGGATGGATTGGCACCGGGGCAATGACGGTGGGCAAGGGGAAGTCCTTTTTCCTTGCTAGTACTGCATCAGCCAACAGTTCTCCGGCGACGCGGCTGTACTTGGTATCTGCAGAGAATTTTAATCTCTTGATCATATGGTCGACTGGTGGTCTGTATAGATAAGGGATAATCGCGTGATCGATTCCGCTGGGATGTTTGAGGCAACGGCCGCAGTGGACGTTTGCCAGGGCCAGCGGTATCGCACACTCGCTGCAGCACCGGTGGTTGTGCGGAAGATCGTTGTGGCAGTTTTCACACAAATCGATCCCGGGCATACCGGAGGCGTCGCAGAGGCAGCAAACATCCGGCATTATTTTTTTGTAAAGTTTATGCAACATTAAATTATTGACACACCAATGCATTACACTAGTCAGGCTGCGCTCGATGCTGGCTAGCGGTCACTTTATCAAAGAAACAAGGTAAGCAATTGTTTCTCACGTGAGATAAAGTTGTGTTAGGATTCGAGTTAACCGTGTACGTATTATGAAATTCGTGACAGAGTTGATTGATAAGTGTCGGGTAGCATGCAGTGGTTGGGTCGATAATTAACCAAGGCTTCCCTGTTGCGGCAAAACAAAAACAAGCACGATGTAGTGCACCTGTGGGTGAGTAGGAACTTACGGATTCTGCTCTTAAGAAATTTAATTAGTGTATTTTGCAAAATCGGAGTGATTCCATGCATATAAAACTCCTGTCCGTCGCTATGGCAGCAGCGATCCTTACAGGTTGCGGCACACTAGCGGGCGGTGGTGCTTCAAGTGAAGAAGCGATGATGAAGGCGACAAAGAGTTACGTCGCATCCTCAGCTGGTAGTGTAGTCGGACTTTCAGGTGACGGATGTTTGCGTACATCTAACTTTGACGACGACACCATGATTGGCTCTTGTGAAGGTAAAGAGGCAGCAATGGCAGAAAAGGAAATGGAGGCACCTAAAGAAGAGGTGGCTGCAGCTCCTCCTCCACCGCCGCCGCCACCACCGAAGCCTGAAATGCCAGCTCCAGCTGCTGAAGAAGAAGCTGAAGTTGAGAAGGTAGTCTTAAGTGGTCGCGCGTTGTTCCCTTACGATTCAGCTCAGCTGACTGGCCAGGGCAACCGTGAAATGACAACGCTTATTGAGAAGCTGAAGTCATATTCTGATATCGAATTGGTTGATGTAGTAGGTCACGCAGATAGTCGTGGTGCTACTGAATATAACCAGGGCTTATCAGAGCGTCGCGCAGAAACAGTGAAAGCTACTCTGCAAGGCTCTTTCCCACAGGTGCCTATGACTGCATCCGGTTTGGGTGAGACTGCACCAATAGCAAGCAACGATACGGCAGAAGGTCGTCGTTTGAATCGTCGGGTAGAAATCAGGGTTGAAGCAATCAACTAAGATTTTCTGATGAAGAAGTTAAGAAAGGCGGTCCTTCGGGGCCGCCTTTTTTTTGCCCGTTGGTTTCTAATTGAAATACCTTACATCTCCCCGCGTTCTGCCAGGGACACCTGATAGTTATCACCGACGATAATATGATCCAGTACCCTCACATCGATTAGCGTTAGTGCTTTTTTTAGCTTGGCTGTGATATCGATATCGGCGCGACTCGGTTCCGCTACGCCGGAAGGATGATTGTGGGCCAGTACCACGGCCGCCGCATTGCAGGTGAGTGCTGCTTTGACAACCTCACGTGGATAGACAGAAGCACTGTCAATTGTGCCTCTGAATAACGGTTCATAGGAGATCAGCCGGTGGCGGTTATCTAGAAACAAACAGGCAAAAACTTCGTGTTCCAGATTTCGCATTTGAAGTGCGACCAGGCTTTTTACTGCCTCTGGTGATTCCAGAAATGCGCCTTTTTCAGCTTTACTGAACTGGTAGCGTTTGGCCATTTCAAGTACTGCCGACAACTGCGCATACTTTGCCGGACCAAGACCTCTGGTGCTGCAAAAGTCTTTTTGACTGGCCTGTAAGAGCTCAACCAGGCCGCCGTGCTCTGCGATAATATCGTGAGCGACTTCCACTGCGTTGCGTCCCGGTACTCCGGTGCGCACAAAAATTGCCAATAGTTCGGCGTCAGTCAGGATTTCAGCACCACGTGATAATAATTTCTCTCGCGGGCGCTCACTGACCGGTACATCTGTCATAGCCATAAACGGAGTTTTTGTTTTTTTCGAACCTTGGGCTATCGATCAGATCAAATTTTAACAAATGGTAAGGTGATTCTGTGGCGCCGCGTTTGTTCATTATTGTTAACCCATCAGCTTGGGAACCAGACTGATACAATAGAGCGATGAGTATGCTTTCAAAGAAGGTGATTTTAGGCGTTACCGGAGGTATCGCGGCCTACAAGGCCCCGGAGGTAGTGCGGCGCTTGATTGATCAGGGCGCTGAAGTCCAGGTGGTCATGACGGCAGGTGCTTGTGAGTTTGTTCGGCCACTGGTATTTCAGGCGGTATCGGGTAACGCAGTGCATGTCGACTTACTCGATGAACAGGCTGAGGCAGGGATGGGTCATATTGAACTTGCCCGGTGGGCAGATATCATTTTGATAGCGCCCGCGACGGCCAATACCCTGGCAAGGCTGACTGCAGGGTTGGCGGATGATCTTTTGAGTACCTTGTGCCTCGCTACCACAGCACCGATAGCGGTAGCACCTGCGATGAACTCGGTCATGTGGGAGCATCCGGCAACCCGTGCAAATCTTGCGACATTGCAAGGCCGTGAAGTGATGGTGCTTGGTCCGGGTGTGGGTTCTCAGGCGTGTGGTGAAACCGGTGCCGGACGCATGTGGGAGGCGAATGAGATTATTGAAGCTCTGAAGAGCACTCCATGGCCTGAAGGTGTTTCGAAACACGTCGTGATGAATCATCAGTCGTCTGCTGTAAAAGCTCACAAGACGCTTGGCGATGTTGAAGTGCTGATCACTGCGGGACCTACCAGAGAGCGCATTGATCCGGTTCGATTTTTAAGCAATCACAGTAGTGGGAAAATGGGATTCGCGCTTGCCGAGGCGGCAACAGCAGCCGGTGCACGCGTGACGTTGATCAGTGGCCCGGTAAACCTTTCTACTCCTGCGGGCGTCGCAAGGATAGATGTATCGAGCGCGCTGGATATGCAGCGTGAGGTGATGTCGCGACTATCAAAAGAGACAATCTTTATTTCGGTTGCCGCGGTGGCAGACTATCGCGTCGCTGAACAGAGCGATGAAAAAATTAAAAAGTCCGATGATGAAATGACATTGAAGCTTGAACGAAACCCTGACATCCTGGCTACCGTCGCACAATCTGAAGACCGGCCGTTTTGTGTTGGCTTTGCAGCCGAAACACAGAAGCTCGAGCAGTATGCTCGGGGTAAATTAAAAAACAAAAATCTCGATATGATTGTTGCCAATCTTGTCAGTGATGGGCGAACGTTTGGTAAAGATGACAATGCAGTCGAAGTGTATTGGCGTGATGGTGGTTCGAAGTCATTTGCACTGCAATCAAAACGTACGCTTGCAGATAGCCTGATCGAATTAATATCTGATCGCTATCGTGAACAGCAAAGCTAACGGGTTTTGAACATGATCGTTGACCATATCAAGCATAACTCGAAAGGTACAAAGCTCAGTGACCGGTAACAACCAGAGTGTGCAGGTAAAGATTCTTGATGCGCGTATTGGCACCGAATTTCCACTGCCGGGTTATGCTACAGACGGTTCTGCTGGGCTCGATTTGCGCGCATGTGTTGAGTCGAAGCTGCTGCTTAAGGCGGGTGCAGTGGAGCTGATTGCCACCGGCTTAGCGGTCTATATTGCTGATCCCGGCTTAGCAGGTCTATTGCTTCCGCGATCTGGGCTCGGTCATAAATACGGCATTGTGCTTGGCAATCTGGTCGGTCTGATCGACTCCGACTATCAGGGTCAGTTGTACGTCTCGTGCTGGAATCGATCGTCAACAGATTATGAGATTGAAGCCGGTGACCGCCTGGCCCAGATGGTGATTGTGCCAGTGATACAGGCGACGTTCGAAGTGGTCGATGAATTTAGCCGCACTGACCGTGGTAGCGGTGGGTTCGGATCGTCCGGCCGCAGTTAATTGTGGTTTTTCTGCTTTGCCCGAGGCAGAGGGGTAGGTTTGTGCTTTCTACGTTCGGGTGCTGACTGGCGGGTTTCCTGCATTTAAGTCTGCTGGTTTTTACATTCACTGCGGAATTGGCGGCGGAATCGCTGAATACCGAAATCTATTCCCACTATTTGAGATTGTATGATGAATATCGATGCCTCCATTTTTCGTGCTTATGACATCCGTGGTGTTGTGGCTGACGCATTGACACCAGACGCGTGCGAGCAGATCGGTCGTGCCTTTGGCTCAGAGGCATTGGCTCGCGGTCAGCAGGTGGTCAATCTGGCCCGTGATGGAAGGCTCTCAGGGCCTGATCTTATTGCCGCGTTGGCACGAGGAATACAAAGTACCGGGTGCGATGTGATTAATATCGGTATGGTACCCACACCAGTATTATATTTTTCTACTTATCATCTCGACACCGGTACCGGCATCATGGTGACTGGCAGTCACAATCCGCCTGAGTATAACGGGCTGAAAATGATGATTGGTGGTGACACGCTATTTGGCGATGGTATCCAACAACTCTATCAAAGGTTGGTCAACGATGATCTTACCAGTGGCGAGGGCAAGTACTCCGAAGCGGATGTATTGGATGATTATCTTGAACGCATCATCGGTGATATAAAAATTTCACGACCCATGCGTATTGCCACTGATTGCGGTAACGGTGTTGCCGGTGTTTGTGCAGTTGAATTGTTTAAGAAGCTTGGCTGTGAAGTTCACGATCTTTTTTCTGACGTAGATGGCAACTTCCCTAATCATCATCCTGATCCTGCGAAAGTTGAAAACCTGCAAGATATCACTGCATTGGTTGAAAAAGAAAAGCTCGAAATAGGACTGGCATTCGATGGTGACGGTGATCGCGTTGGTGTAATAGACGACAAAGGTCAGATCATATGGCCTGATCGCCAGATGATTCTCTATTCGCGAGACATTCTTGATCGTAACCCGGGAGCTAAGATTATCTATGACGTTAAGTGTTCCAGATTGTTGCCAGCTGCGATTACAGAGGCAGGTGGCGAGCCTGAGATGTGGAAGACAGGACACTCATTTGTTAAAGCGAGAATCAAGGAAACCGGCGCTGCGCTGGGTGGTGAAATGAGTGGCCATATCTTTTTCAAAGAGCGCTGGTATGGCTTTGATGACGCTCTCTATTCAGCTGCCAGATTACTTGAAATAGTGTCCCGTGATGATCGCTCTGTGAGTGAAATATTTGGTGAAATTCCAGACAGCGTGAATACACCGGAGCTGGGAATAAAATTTGCCGAAGGTGAGCATCACAAATTCATGCAGGCTTTTGTTGAAGGGGCGGACTTTGGCGATGCCAAGCTGACCACCATTGATGGTTTGCGTGCAGATTTTGAAAGCGGTTGGGGTCTGGTCCGGGCTTCCAACACGACACCATCTCTTGTAATTCGCTTCGAAGCTGATTCACAATCGGCACTGGATCAGATTCAGTCTGACTTTCGCACGGCGATGCTAAGTGTTGATCCGAAACTTGAATTGCCATTTTAGAACCCACCCCTAAGTGATAGTTGCCAAGGGGTGTAGTGGAGAGCCCCTTGGAATCAACTGCTGCGCACAATACTGCTCGTGTACTGAACGAAGCACTGCCCTATATCCAGAAGTTTTCAGGTAAAACCATCGTCGTCAAATATGGCGGCAATGCGATGGTGGATGAAACACTCAAACAAAGCTTTGCGCGCAATATTGCACTGATGAATCAGGTTGGTATTCATACTGTTGTGGTTCATGGCGGTGGACCGCAAATCAAAGAGCTGCTGGGTCAACTCGGAAAAGAAACCGAAACTATTCAAGGTATGCGGGTTACCGATGCTGAGACCATGGATGTCGTTGAAATGGTGCTCGGTGCCAAGGTAAATAAAAGCATCGTCACCATGCTCAGCCAGGTGGGCTGCTCTGCTGTCGGGCTGACGGGAAAGGATGGCGGGCTGATCAGTGCCGTGCCCATGGTGCTTGCGGACGGCTCAGATCTTGGCCAGGTGGGTGAGGTGCGATCTGTCGATCAGTCAATTCTTGAAACACTCAGAGGCGGGGGCTTTATCCCTGTTATCGCACCGATCGGGGTGGGCGCTGATGGCCGCAGTTACAATATAAACGCAGATCTGGTGGCAAGTGCGGTGGCGTCAGTACTCAATGCTGAAAAGCTTTTGCTCCTCACTGACACGGCGGGAATTCTAGACAAAGAAGGCAACCTGCTTTCCGGCCTGGTGCCACATGACATTAATGCTTTGATAGACGACGGGACCATTTATGGTGGCATGTTGCCTAAAGTAAACTGCGCCCTTGAAGCGGTGGGAGGAGGTGTGCAGTCAGCCACCATACTTGATGGCCGGGTAGAAAATGCTGTGTTGCTGGAGCTGTTCACCGACACCGGCGTGGGAACCCAGATTAGAGCGTCGGCATAATTCTCTGTTGTGGTGTCTGAGCTTGCTCATTCAGGAATCACTTTTGTCGAACAGATAAAAGGTAGCGCCCCGTGAAACTACGGTGTGATCTAAAGTACAGGTAATCTAATCACTCCGTTCTATGTCGATCGCTGGTTTCGTAAATAACTGCAACTAAATCATAGATATAGCCAAAATTGACGTACTATTGTCGGTGCTGAAACGGTTCTATTTAGCACTGCAAATGGTTAAGTAAACTAATTATCAAAGGGGAATATTATGGATCCGGTAGGGATTATTATTTGGTTGGTACTTGGTGCAGTTGCCGGTTGGTTGGCAGGCATGATCATGAAGACAGGTAGCGGAAATGTGGTCGCCAACATAATAGTTGGTATTGTCGGGGCATTTCTGGGTGGTTGGCTTGCCAGTACGCTCGGCATTTCATCGGCCACTGGTGGTCTTTCGATTGCGTCAATAGTGACGGCGGTGATTGGCGCGTGTGTGTTGTTATTTGTTCTGGGGTTGATTCAGAAAGGCCGGACCTGAAGCCTGAGTGATGGTCACATCTCAGTTTAATAAGTAAAAGTTATTTGCTGTAAAAATAAAAGGGGCGCTGTTAGCGCCCCTTTTTTGTTGCTCGGCAAAAGCTAAAAGTGGTTGTAAGCTTTAATACCGAAAGAGGTAATTTCAGGCAGATGAAGGCTTAGTGCAAGTTGTGCTGTGAGTTGGGTGTACTATACCCGCTGGCGGCAAGGTTGCCTTTGCCAGCCCTGCTCAGTGCCCTGCGCAAGCTATAAGTGCCAGCAGGTGGTGTAGGCTGGCTGGCGAAGTTTATAGTGGTTGTTTGTCTTTAGTGGTAATCGATGCACGTTGTCGTACGCAACTTGTAACTATAATTGCTAAGCTAGAAATCAGTCCTTCTAAGCGATAGCAACTGCAATGTAATAGATTTTCGGCTTAATCCTTATCATGAATAATCAATTTAATTTCGATGTCATCGTGGTTGGCGGTGGACATGCCGGGACGGAGGCTGCATTGGCTGCCAGCCGTGCTGGTGCGCGAACCTTATTGCTAACGCACAATATCGAAACGATTGGCCAGATGAGCTGTAACCCTGCCATTGGCGGGATTGGCAAGGGTCATCTGGTTAAAGAGATTGATGCGCTGGGCGGTGTGATGGCGCAGGCAGCGGATCACGCAGGAATTCATATTCGCACGTTGAATGCGCGCAAGGGACCGGCTGTGCAGGCCACCCGTGCGCAGTCCGATCGTGCTTTATACAAGGCGTTTGTCAGAAGTGTGGTTGAGAATCAGTCCAATCTGCATATTTTTCAGCAATCTGTAGATGATTTGATCGTCGATGCTGATCGATGTGTGGGGGTAGTGACGCAAACAGGTTTGCGATTTGAGGCTCAGCGGGTGGTGCTTACTGTCGGCACTTTTCTGGGTGGCAAAATTCACATTGGCGACGTTCAAGAGGCAGGTGGTAGAGCCGGTGATATGCCTTCTAACGCGCTGGCGCTTCGTTTGCGTGACTTGCCCTTTAGAGTGGCGCGTCTAAAAACCGGAACGCCACCAAGAATTGATGGCCGCTCGATAGATTACTCTCAGCTTGAAGCCCAGCCCGGTGATACACCACGGCCGGTGTTTTCTTATCTGGGTAGTGAAGAAGATCATCCACAACAAGTGCACTGTCACATTACCCACACCAATGAAGCGACGCATGAAATTATTCGTTCGAACCTTGACCGGTCGGCGATGTATTCAGGGAATATTGAAGGGGTCGGTCCGCGCTACTGTCCGTCGATAGAAGATAAAGTCGTGCGATTTGCAGATAAATTATCGCACCAGATCTTTATAGAACCGGAAGGCTTAAATACCCATGAGGTGTACCCGAATGGTATATCTACCAGTTTGCCTTTTGAAGTACAGCTTGATTACGTGCACAGTATTAAGGGTTTTGAAAACGCACATATCACACGTGCCGGGTATGCGATTGAGTACGATTTTTTTGACCCGCGTGACTTACATGCATCGCTCGAAACTAAATTTATCCAGGGTCTATATTTTGCCGGGCAAATTAACGGCACTACAGGGTATGAAGAAGCGGCAGCTCAGGGTTTGATAGCAGGGGTCAATGCTGCGCGGGCAGTGGCGGGGAAAGACACCTGGTGTCCGCGTCGTGATGAGGCTTATATCGGTGTAATGGTTGATGATCTCATTACGCGAGGCACACTTGAGCCCTATCGAATGTTTACCAGTCGGGCGGAATACCGTTTGCTGTTACGTGAAGACAATGCTGATCTGAGACTCACAGAGAAGGGTCGTGAACTTGGTTTGGTCTGTGATGATCGTTGGCAGCGGTTTAATACCAAGCGCGAGGCGGTAGAACAAAGTCGTGATGCTGTCGGTCAGTGGTTTGTGCATGCAAGCTCGGATGATGCACGCCAGATTGAAACAGCGTTTGATGTGAAGGTGCAAAAAGACCAGTCGGCATTAGATTTATTGCGTCGCCCGGAAGTCAATTGCGGTGGCTTGCAAAAGCTGTTTCCGGAGCGCTTTCCTGTCAGCGATCCAGTGGTGCTGCAGCAGTTGGAAACTCAAATTCGCTATCAAGGTTATATCGATCGCCAGCAGGATGAGATCACTAAACAGTCGCGCTTTGCCCAAACCGCGCTGCCTGCATCATTTGATTATGCCGAAGTGTCCGGCCTGTCTTCGGAAGTGCAGCAAAAGCTTTCTGAGCAGCGACCAGACACAGTGGGGCAAGCTTCGCGTATTCCCGGGGTGACTCCGGCGGCCATTTCCTTGTTGCTGGTGAGTTTGAAAAAGCAGCACTTGCTTGAGCGTGTTGGAAAAATTGCCTGATTCAAACCCCTACGGTACAACCACTCCACGTCTGGCACTGCTAGACGGGTTGCAGCGTATGCAAATTGAGCTCAGCGATCCGCAAATTGCGTCTTTGCTGGGCTACGTGCAGTTGCTGGTCAAATGGAACAAAGTAGTGAATTTGACTGCGGTCCGTGATCCGCTGCAAATGGTCCGCAGGCACTTGTTGGATTCCCTGTCTATTATTGAATATATTGATGCGGATACGCTGATTGATGTCGGTGCCGGTGCCGGCTTGCCGGGTATACCGCTGGCGATCGCTAAACCTCACGTGAATGTAACCCTTATTGACAGTGTGGCCAAAAAAACCCGCTTTATGCAGCAGGTCGCCGCCGAGTTACGGCACGCCAATATCACTGCGGTACATCAAAGGGTGGAGCAAGTCAGCTTGCAGAGTGAGCTGGTGGTGGCGCGGGCCTTTGCGTCTATTGACAAACTCGCATTGCTGACCGGTCATCTGCTGCCAGCGGGCGGTAAGCTGCTTGCGATGGTTGGGCAACTGCCAGCCAGTGAACAGATTGAAAAAATAGCCGGCTTTTCGTTGGTAAAAACGGCCAAATTAACGATTCCCGATGAAACCGCTGAGCGCAACATAGTAATATTAGAGCGCGACTTTACCTAAGGCGTCTTAACAGTAAGTTTTTGCTGAAGTAAGCGTCAGGTAATGTGGATCGCAGAACTCGGGAGCTCCATGGCCAAGATCATTGCAATAGCGAACCAGAAGGGCGGTGTGGGGAAAACCACCACAGCGATCAATCTGTGTGCGGCGTTGGGCGAGACGCAACGGCGGGTGCTGCTTATCGATCTCGATCCGCAGGGCAACGCCACCACCGGTGCCGGTGTAGACAAAAACGCGCACGAATTAACCACCTGTGATGTGTTGCTTTCTAGCTGCCAGACGAAAGAGGCCATTGTTAGCCCGGAGCACGTCAAATTTGATGTCATGCCGAGCAACGCTGACCTAACCGCAGCCGAAGTGCATCTGATGAGCATCGACGGACGCGAGCGTCGATTGGCCGAAGCGCTGAAGCAGGTGGAAGCTGATTACGACTATATCTACATCGATTGCCCGCCCGCATTGAATGTGCTGACGCTCAATGCGTTTGTTGCCGCCAACGGGGTGTTAATTCCGATGCAGTGCGAGTACTACGCACTTGAAGGGCTTTCGTCGTTACTTCAAACCATTAAACAGGTGCAGGGGTCAGTGAATCCGCGATTGGCTATCGAAGGTATTTTGCGCACCATGTTTGACGGTCGAAATAAGCTCGGGCACGAGGTATCAAACCAGTTAATTGAACATTTTGAGTCACGCGTCTACCGTACAATTATCCCGCGAAATATCAGACTTGCGGAAGCGCCGAGTTTTGGTCAGCCGATTGTGTATTACGATAAATCATCCCGTGGGTCGATTGCCTACCTGGCGCTGGCAGGTGAAATTATCCGCCGTGAAATGGCAACAGCATCGGCCAGGAATGCGGCGCAGACGCAAACAGAATCATCACCTCCGGGTGAGGTTCCCCGGCCAGATGGCGAATCTGACGGCGTGGAAGCATCTACTGATGGCAAAGCACCTGTGGAGCCGTTGCCATCAGATACTGTCGGTCGTGGTGACAAGCCGGTAGAATCATCATCACAAGAAGCGCCAACGGTGTCGTAGTTTTTTTTGAATTTTGTACGGTTAAGCGCAGGGTAGATAGACAAGTGTCGACAGCAAAAAAAAGCGGTTTAGGTCGAGGTCTCGGAGCATTGCTTCAAGGCATAGATGTCGCCGCACCGGTGAGACCGGGTGACGATGAAGCTGCTGAGCCTGCAAGGGATAGGGCTAAAACCGCCGCGCCGCAGGCGCGCAGAGCACCCAGTGATCTTACTAAAGCAGACGGGACGGAAATTGCCGAAGGGTCAGTAAGCGATATCCCGGTTGAAGCAATCACCCGGGGCACCTACCAGCCGCGCGTTCACTTTGACCCTGAGGCGCTGCAGGAATTGGCTGACTCAATCACCGCACAGGGCCTGATTCAACCCATACTACTGCGTCGACGTGGTGGTGGATTTGAGTTGATCGCCGGGGAAAGACGCTGGCGTGCAGCGCAGCTTGCGGGTTTGAAAACGATTCCGGCGATTGTTCGAGAAATGGATGATACCGCTGTGGCGGCGGTGACACTGATCGAAAATATTCAACGTGAAGACCTCAATCCGTTGGAAGAAGCGCGCGCGCTGTATCGTTTAAAAAATGAATTCAGCATGACAGATCTTTCTGTCGCGGAGGCTGTCGGTCGCTCGCGAGCCGCGGTATCTAACCTTATCCGTTTGCTCGATCTTGATGAGCGGGTCTCCGATATGCTCGCCACCGGTAAGATAGAAATGGGGCACGCCAGAGCGCTTTTGACGCTAGCGGCTGATGAGCAGCATGCGATCGCGATGAAGGTGTATGCAGAAGGGCTGAGTGTTCGAGCCACGGAGGCGTTGGCTCGAGGCGGCGCGGCGCCGAAAAAACAGAAAAGTGGCAAAGCCACCAGGAAGCCCCAGGACGGACATATAAAAGCACTTGAGCTGCAGCTTTCAGAGAAACTTGGCGCCGGTGTGACTATCGAACATTCAAGCGGTGGTAAGGGCAGCATTACCATAAGCTATAGTTCGCTTGATGAACTCGACGGCATTTTGTCGCACATCAACTAAGGTGCCTGTAAACAAGTACCAGAATCATTGTTTGCGGGGTCGACCATGCACTGAGGCCTATGGTCTGGTCTGATTAATACCGTATAGAGAATCTGATTCTGATCCTTGACCCTTGGACACTTCCGCCCGTATACTTCGCCGCGTCAAACAGTCTTGTTTTTGCGCTCGACGGAATGCCATTTGTAGCCTATAAATAATTGGATATGCGCTCCATGGCTGTGCGATCACCACACATTATTATTGTGCGTCGACTTCTGCTAACGCAGTTGGCGATATCAATTTTTTTTCCTCTCGCGTTTCTGCCGTTTGGAATGAACGCTGCATGGTCGGCGTTGGCGGGCGGATTAGCGAGTTTTGTTCCGAACGTATATTTCGCTTACCGGACTTTTCAGTACAGCGGCGCCAGAGCGGTAAACGCAATAGCGCGGTCGATGTTTGCAGGAGAAGTAGGCAAGTTAGCTTTGATGGCACTTATTTTTATAGTGCTTTTTAAATATCAGAAAACGCTGAATCACGGAGCTTTATTCAGCGGTTTTATAGTGGTTCAATTGTCAGTTTGGCTAACGCCGCTGCTGTCGAACCGAAAACCAAATTCTAGCATTTGAAATTAGTGGCATATGGCAAGTGAATCTAATGGTGGGCTAATTGACGCCACCGGCTACATAAAGCATCACCTGCAGAACCTGACGTGGGGGCAGCATCCGGACGGCCATTGGGGCATTGCCCACAGTGCCGCGGAAGCGACCGAGATGGGGTTTTGGTCTATCAATCTGGACTCAATGTTCTGGTCGATACTGTTGGGGAGTCTTTTCTGTTTGTTTTTCTGGTTGGCTGCGCGTAAAGCCACCACGGGCGTGCCTGGGCGCATTCAAAATTTTGCCGAAACCATGGTTGAGGGCGTCGACAATATTGTGAAAGAGTCCTTTCACGGTAAAAGCGATCTGATTGGTCCGTTGGCCCTGACGATTGCTGTGTGGGTGTTCCTGATGAACTTCATGGATCTGATCCCGATCGATTTTCTGCCTGAAACCGCCAAGCGCGTGTTCGGCATTGAATATATGAAGGTCGTGCCATCCACCGATGTGAACGTCACGATGGGAATGTCATTGTCAGTGTTCGCGTTGATGATTTTCTACAGCTTTAAGATGAAGGGTGCGAAAGGCTTTGCGGCTGAGCTCACCATGCATCCATTCAGCGCTGATAACAAAGTCGTGCAGATCATTTTAATGCCGATCAATTTCTTTCTCGAAATTGTCAGCTTAATCTCTAAACCAATATCACTTGGCCTGCGGTTATTCGGTAACCTGTATGCTGGTGAATTGATTTTCATTCTGATTGCATTACTGCCGGCTTTTGCGCAGCCATTGCTCTCTGTGCCTTGGGCGATATTCCATATTCTGGTTATCGTACTTCAGGCTTTCATATTCATGATGCTAACCATCGTTTATATGAACATGGCTTTTGAATCACACTAATTTCTTCTAACCAACCACGTTTAAAATACAAGTCCAGGAGCTAAAATGGAAACTGTACTCAGCAACACCGCGATCTCTGCAGCCATACTTATCGGTCTAGCAGCACTCGGCACCGCAATTGGCTTTGCGCTGCTTGGTGGAAAATTTCTAGAGGCTTCAGGCCGTCAACCTGAACTGGTCTCTATGCTACAAACCAAATTCTTTATCGCAGCAGGTCTGCTTGATGCGATTCCAATGATCGCAGTTGCGATGGGTCTTTACTTCATCTTCGTAAGCCCGTTCGCCGGCGCATTGGGTGGTTAAGCAATATCTTTAACCACAGATTGACCCGGAGATAAGCAAATGACAATTAACGCT
>CALGJU010000052.1 GCA_937928685.1 uncultured Granulosicoccaceae bacterium | reverse complement strand
TCAATCTATAGACAGCGACTGAAAGAGATTATGGCAAGCAGTCAGGTTGACTACGCCATGTTGTCCCTGGCCGTGAATGAAGTTCAAAAGCTACTGAATACTGATCGGCCACTGGCTGGTAGTGACTGATTGTGTTGTCGTTACTCCGTTCAATACCGGAGTGACGGCATTTCCTTTTACGTGAGAGGGTTGATCCACTTGCTTACGCGTCGGGTTTGCTTTGACGTGAGGGGCTGGTCCACTCGCTGACGCGTCGGGCTTCCTTTTACGTGTGGGACTTGGTCCACTTGCTTACGCGTCGGGTTTGCTTTGACGTGTGGGGCTTGGTTCGCTTGCTTACGCGTCGGGTTTTCTTTGACGTGAGGGCTGGTCCACTCGCTGACGCGTCGGGCTTCCTTTTACGTGTGGGACTTGGTCTGCTCGCTGACGCGTCGGGTTTGCTTTGACGTGAGGGGTTGGTCCACTCGCTGACGCTTCGGGTTTTCTTTTACGTGTGGGGCTTGGTCCGCTTGCTGACGCGTCGGGCTTCCTTTGACGTGGGGGGCTTGACTGGACTAAGCACCTATTCGTTCCAGCGCCTGGCGCAAATTATCTGGCAACGATACTGGTCTGCGAGTATCAGCATCAACATAGACATGAATGAAATGGCCGCTGGCTGACGCCTCGGTCTCGTCATTTCGAAAGATACCGACCTTGTAGCGCACGCTACTGTTACCAATCTTCTCTACCACAACACCCGCCGTGATCTGATCCGGAAACGCGACAGGCTGGTAATAGTTGCAATGCGTTTCAACCACCAGGCCAACTGTTTTGCCATTGGCAAAATCAAGCACACCGCTTTCAACAAGATAGCCGTTAACTGCGGTATCGAACCACGAGTAGTACACTACATTGTTCACGTGACCGTATACGTCATTGTCGCGCCAGCGCGTGGTGATGATCTGCCGATGGGGAAATGCGTCAAGCGACGGGATTTCCGGTTTAGATTTAGCGTTCATAGATATCCCAGGCAGTGTGACAACTATATTTACCTCAACCCCGCTCGTAATCAAGCTTTTCTGCAACCTTAGATCACAGTGTTAACGATCAAGTAAAAGGCACAAACCCGCAGAATCGATTATCCTCAGGGAATGATAAACGCAATTACCGAAGCGCTCTCCCATTTCAGCGCCTCCCACTACATCATCATCGCAGTCAATTTGCTGTTGATGGTGCTGGCGAAACCGATCATTCTGAAAACCGGTGGCAAGCTTAGCGATCGCCATACGGATTTTCGCGTCAATCTGCTGCGGGTCATGAACCTCGCGATTCTGGCCGCGGTTTGCTACAACGCCATCTACTCAGATGGCAGTGAAGGAACCGGCTTTGCCGTCAAACTGATTTCTGTACTGGTGGTGATGTATCTCGCTTACCTGGCAGCCAATATCGCAAGCTATGTGATGCGCCGCCGCTACGGAAAAACCACCAAAAACATAGACGGTAACCTGATTTCTGACACCTACCACTCGCGCATGCTAACGCTTGTGACCAGCACTTTTATCGCTATTGTGGCATTGATTGCAGTGATACGAATTGCCGGATACAGCAGCCTGCTCGAGGCCGGTGGCGTAATCGGTTTTGTCGGGGTATTTTTGGCATTGACCCAGCAGGCATGGGCGCCGGACATTATCAGCGGGCTGGTTTTACTCAATAGCGACATGGTCAGCGAGGGCGACCTCATTGAGCTCGGCAACGGCGAACCAATTTTCGCGCGTGTATTCAAAACCAAGATCTTTCATACAGTGTTAATTGACGTTGTGAACAACCACCGCATCATGGTCAGCAACTCAAAACTCAGAGACCAACCCATTCATAGCTTGTCCAAGTTTGCATCGGCCCGCGGCTTACGTGAAAAGCTAAGCTTTAAAATCGGCTACGATACCGAATCAGACAAAGTCAAAAGCATGTTCAGTGAAGCCTTTGATGCGATAGTAAATGATGGCGACAATATGATTGATGACAGCCACCCGCTGGAAATAAGGGTACTTGAAACAGGGGATCATGCGGTTGAATGGGGTGTCTTTTACTATATAAAGGAGGTACAGGGAATTATTGCCGTTCGACAAAAATTGATGGAAGCCATCCTGGATACTTCAGTAAAACATGGTATTTCACTGTCTACGCCGAATACCCATGTGGTGACCAATCTATCTGAAACCACTACCGCCCTTACCTGAGTTTGCACCGATTCCAATGAATAAAGCGACTGAAGCGCCCAACAGTGGCCGTGTGTGCCCAATGGATTATCGATACACACCTGGTGACCTGGCGGTAACACCTGTAACAGCCACTGACACTCTGTATGTGGTTGGCGGCTTATACGGCAATCCCTTTGCGCTGACAGAAGCCCAGAAGTTATTAGATACCGAAAATGCACAATGTATTTTTAATGGCGATTTCAATTGGTTTAACTGCAGTGATGATGATTTTGTTTCACTTAACAACACCGTGCTTAAACACGACTGTATTCGCGGCAACGTAGAAACCGAACTGGCAAGACGGCCGTTCGATGGCGGCTGTGGCTGCGGTTACCCTGACAGCGTTGCAGACGATGTGGTGGATTGGTCCAATAACATCATAGCCAGACTCAACGCCACTGCACGTAATCACGAAACACTACAATCTGACTTACAAGCACTACCAATGTCGAAACGATATCAAGTAGGCGATTCAGCGGTACAAGTCATTCATGGCGACTGCCGATCACTCGCAGGCTGGTCACTCTCCCGCGAGGCGCTATCGAATCCCGCCACAGAAACCCTCAAAGACATTGCAGCCTGCAACGCAGACATCATCGCTTGTACACATACCTGCGAACCGATCGCCACCACGCTGAGCAGCGCTGCCACCGGTGCTCAGAAAGACATCGCTATCATCAATAATGGCGCTGCAGGCATGCCTAACTTTAACCACGACCTGTTCGGGCTAGTCACGCGGATCTCCACCACACCTGCCCCCACTGCCGCGGTTTACGGCACCGAATTGGATGGCGTCTACATTGATGCTATTGCCCTTCGATTTGATCAAGAAGCATTTTTACAGTGGTTTGTAGAGCACTGGCCACCAGGAACTCCAGCCCACCAATCGTATTTTACCCGCTTATCCAGCGGGGCGAATACCAACCTGGCTGAGGCAAGAGGCACCGGATTTAGCTAGTGTACTGGAACAAATAGATTGCCGATATGAGTCAATCAATCAAAGTGTCTAATTTTAATAGATAAATCGGGACAACAGTAAGTCATAGAGCCTGCAACGAATGTGGTGTGCACTTTGATTAATTGCCCCTGCGGGAGCCCGGCATTTGGCTTGCCACTGCGTTGAAGCTCTTGAAAAGAGAATAACTATTGCCTGCGAGCTTCGCCTTGTTGCAAACCAAATGACGAACTCTCAAATGCACACTCTATTTGGTCCAGCACACTAGTATCCTGCTGTTTTAAATAGAAATATCAGTAATTTCACGTCAAAACCAAGCCATCAGCTCAGACGAGGAAATGTCGGTAAAAACGACAACTTTGTTGCTCATTCAATTCTCCTTCAGACAGTAGATGATAGGATTAATCCCAGTGTCGGACGTATCCGCCTCGCTGCTTTCATGGAGAATATTGAATGAAAAAACTACTTTCTAACGCGCTGATCAGCGCGGCTATTTTAACGCCTGCGATTTTCTCACCGGTATCCGCCGCTGACGAAGTCAAAATCGGCTTTGTCACCACATTGACCACCGGAGGCGCCTCTATCGGGCAAGATCAGGAAAAAGCGGTCAACCTGGCACTTAAACACATCGACAATACAATGGGCGGCAAGCAGGTTAACCTGATCATGGCAGATGACGGCTTCAAACCTGAGGTCGGTAAACAGGCGACCGATAAACTGGTTAAGCAGGATGACGTCGATTTCGTTGCAGGTTATATCTGGTCCCACGTGCTGCTTGCTTCTCGTAAGTCGGTATTAGACGCGGGCAAGTTTTTAATTACCGCCAACGCCGGCCCGTCACCAGTGGCAGGCAAGCTGTGCCACGAGAACTTTTTTTCAACCTCCTGGCAGAATGACCAAACCCCGATGGCAATGGGTGAAACACTCAACCAGAAGGGCGTAAAGTCTTTGTACGTCATGGCGCCCAACTACGCAGCCGGTAAAGACATGGTTGCAGGCGTAGAGCGAACCTTTAAAGGCGAGATCGTCGGTAAAGACATGACCAAGTGGGGCAAAGACGCGCAACTGGATTTTTCTGCAGAGCTTGCCAAGGCAAAAGCGTCCGGTGCCGAAGGGATCTTTGTCTTCTACCCTGGTAAAGCGGGCCCTGCTTTCATAAAGCAATATCAGCAAGCTGGCTTGCGAGACATACTGCCGCTATACACCGTGTTTACCGTTGATTCACTCTCCCTTCCAAAGTTACAAGCAGGCGGTATGGAAGGCGTATTGGGTTCGGTCAGCACACAGCACTGGGGACCAGACCTTGATAATGCCGCCAACAAAAAGTTTGTTGATGACTTTCGTAAAGACTACGGATCTTATCCTTCGTTTTACGCCGCTCAGGCATACGATTCTATCCTGCTCATCAAGTCTGCGGTCGATGCAGTTAACGGTGACTTAAGCGACAAAGATGGCATGCGCGCCGCGATGGAAAAGGCCAGCTTCGCCTCCGTGCGGGGTGAATTCACCTATGGTAATAACCACATGCCAATTCAAGACTTCTACAGCCGTACCGTAGTTGCAGATGAAGATGGCAATTGGACTACGCACATAGACAAAGTTGTTCTTGACGATCATCAAGACGTTTATGCTGCAGACTGTAAGCTGTAGCAACATACTGCAAGTACAGGGAGCCTCGCTCCCTGTACTTTTTATCCATCATCGTTTCCCGCTCTTTACTAAACTCCCGCAGACTGCGATGCTGTAGACTCTCGACTTCGGCATAACACCCCGTTTAACTATGGAAGCATCGTTACTACTCATTCAGTTGCTTAACGGCTTGCAGCTCGGCATTCTGCTGTTCTTGTTGTCCGCCGGATTAACGCTGACTTTCGGCATCATGGACTTCGTGAACCTCGCCCATGGTTCACTCTATATGCTAGGCGCTTTCATTTGCGCCTCACTAACACAACTCACAGGCTCGTTTGCACTGGCCGCACTTCTGGCCGTGCCACTCACAGCACTGTGCGGGTTGCTTATAGAGATGGTAGTCATTAGACAACTCTATTCACGCAATCATCTAGATCATGTGCTCGCAACTTTTGGATTGATCCTCTGTCTCGACACAATAGCCGAAATTGTCTGGAGCCCGGCAGGCATCGCGATCGCCCTGCCCGACATTCTCAATGGCCAACTCGAAGTACTACCCGGCGTGGTGGTACCCGTATTCAGGCTATTGATAATTGCTGTTGGACTGCTTGCGGCGGCCGGCTTATACCTTTTGGTCAATCATACAAAGCTCGGCATGTTAATTAGAGCAGGCGCTTCAAACCGCACCATGGTCGGCGCGCTGGGTGTTGACATTAAAACGCTGTTTAGCGGCGTTTTTGCCATAGGTGCAGCACTTGCCGGACTTGCCGGATTACTTGTTGCCCCTATAGCCGAGGCCTCTATCGGCATGGGCAATGAAATCATTATCACCGCGTTTGTGGTCATCATTATTGGTGGTATAGGTTCAATGAAAGGTGCTTTCATTGCCGCCTTGTTGATTGGACTCATAGACACACTCGGCCGATCTTACCTTGATGATATTTTTAAACTGATTATGTCAAACGAGGCGGCAGAAACTGCCGCTCCGGCAATCTCTGCCATGCTGATCTATTTAATGATGGCGGTAATACTTGCCATTCGACCGCAAGGTCTATTTCCGGCAAGCAGCAGATAAAATGTCTGAGACCAAACTTAAAAACAACAGCAAGCCACGTCCCTTATCGTTCTGGATTAATGCGATATTGCTCTTGCTACTGGCTGTAGTCCCACCCATATTGTTTATTACCGGCCAACCGTTCTGGCTTGATGTATTCACCCGCTTAGTGATTCTCGCACTCGCCGCCACCGCGTTAAACCTGGTACTCGGTTATGGTGGGTTGGTATCTTTCGGCCACGCAGCTTATCTTGGTTTGGGGGCCTATGCGGTAGGAATTCCAACCTATCACGCGCTTTACGGCGGCATGGATGCGATCGCTTCGTTCAACGGGTTTCTGCACCTGGGTCTGGCCGTATTGGTGAGCGCTTTGTTTGCGTTACTCACTGGCGCTATCTCCCTGAGAACCCGCGGTGTTAACTTTATAATGATTACCATGGCTTTCGGCCAGATGATTTTCTACGCCATTGTGGCGCTTGAAAATTACGGCGGCGATGACGGCTTAACCATTGACGTTCGCTCTGAATTCCCGTTGATCAGCCTGGACAACCCGCTCACGCTCTATGGATTATGTTATTTGTCTCTGCTGATGGCGCTGTTTATTGTCTATAAAATCACGCGCTCACGCTTCGGACTCACTTTGCAAGGCGCACGCTCCAATGAAGAGCGCATGCGATCACTAGGTGTCAATTGCTATCGCTACCAATTGGTAGCCATCGTGATTTCCGGGGCAATATGTGGCTATGCCGGCTTCCTGCTGGGTAATTTCTCTACATTTATCTCACCGGAAATGATGGACTGGACGCGCTCCGGCGAACTCATGTTTATGGTTATACTTGGCGGCGCAGCGTTCTTGTGTGGGCCGATCTTTGGCGCTGCTGCATTCATTTTGCTTGAGGAAGTATTGCGCGATGTCACTATTCACTGGCATCTGCCCTTCGGTTTACTGCTGATTTTATCTGTGCTGTTTTTCCGTGGCGGATTGTCTGGTGCACTTGATCGTTTGCGATCGCAAGGTGACAAGCCATGAGCACCAAGCAAAGCGCAATTCTTGAAACCACTGATCTCTGTAAACGTTTTGGCGGAGTATTAGCCACAGACCACGTCAACCTCAACGTACTCAAAGGTGAAGTGCATGCCTTAATCGGTCCAAACGGCGCCGGTAAAACCACATTGATTTCTCAGCTATCCGGTTTACTAAAGCCAGACAGCGGACAAATAAAGTTCAAAGGGAAAAACTTAACGGGTAAACCAGCACACAAATTCGCACGCGCAGGCCTTGCCCGATCCTTTCAGATCACCTCTTTGTTTGCAGACATGACGCTTCTACAAAACGTCGCACTGGCTATTCAAGCCAATGCAGGTCATTCGTTTAGCTTTTGGCGCGACGCCACCACTGACGACCGATTGCTCGAGCCTGCATATCACTACCTGCAAACCACCGGCCTTGCAGGTAATGCAGACCGATTAGCCTCCGCTGTCTCTCACGGCGAACGAAGGCAACTTGAGGTCGCCATGGCTTTGGCCACGGAACCTTCGTTGTTACTGCTCGATGAACCCATGGCAGGTATGGGAACCGATGAAAGCAACTTGATGGTAGAGATTCTTCAAAAGCTCAGCGGTGAAAAAACCATATTGCTGATAGAGCACGATATGGACGCGGTATTTACCCTGGCCGATCGAATATCAGTATTAGTCTATGGTCGCATCATCGCCACTGGCAACAAGGAACAGATACAGTCTAATCCGGATGTGAAAGCCGCCTACCTTGGTGAAGCAAGCAATGGTGAAGCAAGCAATGCTTAATATCACCGAACTCACAGCACACTATGGTAGCAGCCAGGCATTGTTTGGTATGTCGTTGCAATTGAATGAAGGTGAAGTCGTCACCCTGCTTGGTCGTAACGGCATGGGTAAAACCACCACCTTACATTCGATTATGGGCATTATGCCGTCGATAGGCGGCAAAGTGACTGGCGGCTCTATCGCCTATAAAAACAACAATGTCACTGGTAACGCCGCTTATAAAATTGCACGACTCGGTCTTGCCCTGGTGCCGGAGGGCAGACAAATTTTTCCCAACCTGACTGTACGCGAAAACCTGATTGCCACAGCCGCCAACCGTCAAAAGCATAAACAGGTATGGTCTGAGGAACGTGTGCTCAGTCTGTTCCCACCACTGGCAGAACGACTCTCCTCTATGGGCAATCTACTGTCCGGCGGTGAACAACAAATGCTCGCCATAGGCCGTGCCTTAATGACTAATCCCGATCTGTTGATCCTCGATGATGCAACCGAAGGGCTGGCCCCGCTGGTGAGAAATGAAATCTGGCAATCGATTGCTCAACTGAAGCAACAAGGCCTCTCTATTCTGCTGGTTGATAAAAATCTAAAAGACATTATGTCCATCGCAGATAGACACTATGTGGTGGAGAAAGGCACTGTTGTGTGGAGTGGGAACAGCCAGAAGCTAGAACACGAAACCTGGGTACGGGATAAATATTTAGGCGTGTAGCAGCGGCATGAATTGAACACTGCCCTCGCCCCGCACTGCTGACTGATAAATTCAGACTTCATTAAGGCTTATTGTGGCCAGATGCAATGACCCGCTTACGGGTCATGGATGAGCATCGGACATAACTCAATGACATACCTGAACATAAAAACACTCTACGGCTTTCTGATTGCGCTAATGATTGCCAGCGCACCCATTGCTGCTGCAAACTCAGCCAATGCCGAACCAAGACTCTCAACGTCTACATTTCAAGGCACCGCCACCAGCAATCATTATCCCGCTAACACCTCTCGAAAGACCAGATCATCACCGGCTGATCGAACCATTTCACACCACTATCATGGCCTGTGGATCTTTGATGTTCTGATCAATCTGACCACTGATAATGACAATGATGGCCACTACTCAACCTTCTCAGTGTCCTTAGATGTCGACACTCACTTTTCACCCAGGCTGGTCTATGCCGTCCTCTATATAAGCCAGAATAACGAACCATGGTCAGAATATGCTGTCACCGGCAACTTCACAGTCACTGGATCCGGCGCAGCCGATACAGTTCAAATAGAAACGAATCTTGAATCTGGCTACCCGAGCGGTTACTACGATCACTACATAGAGATCTATGATGCGTATGATCACTCACTACTGCTCAGCTACGGCCCAAATCACAGTCACCATGTGCGGGGGTTGCCATTTGAAAGCTACTACGATGACTCACTCTACTCACCCGTTACCGTATCGCTCTCCTTCAGCGGCACAGGATCAGTTACCCCCTACTGGCTGACAGCCATGATCACCTTACTTATTTATCGCCGCAGATCATCAAAGCCTACAGCACATCCAGGGAAACCCGACAGATGAGCCAGTGGGTCAAGCCCCACACGTAATAGGAAACCCGACGCGTGAGCGAGTGGGAATAAGAAGTCGACACTCACTCCAGCCATGATATGTCTTACACACACTGAGCCAGGGAGCGCTACCTTCAGACCATCTAGGAGCTTGTCCGAGGACTTGGCTCGTAGCGAGGTTGTGAGATTTTGAGTCAGATATTTCGATCGTTAGAGGCGAATAGTCATTCTTCTTTAACGAAAAGGATCGTAATAGCTGGCCAAAATATCGCGACCGCAGTAGATCATAGTTTTCGGACAAGCTCCTAGGGGCCCACACGACACTACAGTCATGACGGTATCACAAGCCGGAGGCTTTTAGAATGCGTAGCACAGCGGGCCATTCGCGCGGACGGGCTTACCATTTTATTAGCAGTGACACCAAATGAGCAGCAGCGATGCTCAGCCAGGGTATGTTGGCATCCGGCCCGTTATAGCGTTGTCGCTGTTGAAGCAGGAGCATTCATTCGCTTGCAGGCCGCGCCTTACTGCAATCAAACAACAAGCTCTCATCCGTAACACCCGACAGGGGTACTGAATTAACTCTCGGTGGAATCGCCAGATTTTTTTACCGCACGCTTGAGGAATATCTTCATTTCCTTCGCCGCCTGCTTGTCGCCTTTACTCTCAGCGACCACAATACCTTTCTCGTAGCTTGTTATCGCGCTTGCATATTCCCCAGTATCAACGTAACACCGACCGAGTAACTTCCAGGCAGCGCTGTATTGAGCATCTAATTCCAATGCCTTGTTTAACTGTTCTATGGCGTCCGAAAGACGTGACTCAGAAACATACGCATTCGCAAGTGAGTAGCGCAACAAGCTACTATCTGGCCCTTTTTCCAATAGACCTTCAAAGGTGTCACTGCTTGGCATGGTTACTCTCGACGTTGCGCTACCAGATAAGATTGATTCCGTT
>CALGJU010000051.1 GCA_937928685.1 uncultured Granulosicoccaceae bacterium | reverse complement strand
ACTAAATTTTTTGATGAAAAAGTATGTAAGTTTGTTAGGATCGTATTTGCTCGATATTTTCAATTCGTTCAAATTAGCTGGACAGCAAACAACCCACCCTTTGGTTTCTTGGAGGCAGTATGAAATTAGGTCTTAAAACAGCTCTCGCCTTTGCAGTTGGTGTCGCTACAGCGACAACCGCATCTGCAGCGGATGAGCTAACAATCGCGATCGTTAACAACGGTCATATGATCAACATGCAGAAGGTAGCTGAAGCCTACACTGCAGACACCGGTGTGAAACTTAATTGGGTTTCATTGGAAGAAGGCGTACTGCGTGAGCAGGTAACTTCTGATACTGCTACTGGCGGTGGTCAATATGACATCATCAACATCGGTATGCAGGAAGCACCTATCTGGGGCGCTGCAGGCTGGATCGAGCCATTGGCATTTGGTGAAGCTTATGACGTTGACGACATGCTACCTGCCATGCGTAACGGTCTTTCTCACGAAGGCACTCTTTACGCAGCACCATTCTATGGTGAGTCTTCAATGGTTATGTACCGCAAAGACCTAACGGACGCTGCTGGCATCACTGTTGCTGACAACGATTCCTGGGATAACATCAAAGCTGCAGCTGCTGCTATGCACAAGCCTGACGCTGGTGTTTACGGCGCATGTTTGCGTGGTAAGCCGGGCTGGGGCGACAACATGGCGTTCATCACTACCATGGTGAATTCTTTCGGTGGTGCCTGGTTCGACAAAGACATGAAGCCAGCGCTTAACTCTCCTGAGTGGAAAGCAGCAATCAACTTCTACGTTGATCTTCTTGGCAACTACGGACCTCCTGGCTCTGAAGGCAACTCGTTCAACGAGATTCTTGCACTTTACAACGAAGGCAAATGTGGCATGTGGATCGACGCTACTATCGCTGCCTCTTTCCTAACGGTAGATGGCGTTGCTTACGCACAGTCACCTAACGCTGGAAACCCTGTTGGCGCAAACTGGCTTTGGGCATGGGCAATGGCTGTTCCTGCTGGATCACCAAACAAAGATGCCTCTATGGCATTCATTGAGTGGGCCACATCAAAAGAGTACATCCAGGCTGTAGGCAACCACCCGGATTTCGGTTGGGGCAAAGTTCCTACTGGCACACGTACTTCCACTTACGCAATTCCTGAATTCCAGGCTGTAGCTGGTTTTGCTGCTGCGGAAATGGCTGCGATTGATTCCGCTGCTCCTGAAGCAACAGATCTGAAGCCATATGTCGGCGTTCAGTTTGCTGCGATTCCTGAATTTCCAGAAGTTGGTGGTGCTGTTGCACAGGAAATGGCTGCGGCCCTTTCTGGTGCAAAATCAGTTGATGCAGCACTTGAAGCTGCGCAAAAAGCAGCTGATGCCATCATGAGAGAAGCAGGCTACTACTAGCTTTACGCTTAAGAAGGTCTATAAATAGTAGGTCTGAAGGCTCGGCGGTGAACCCGCCGAGCCTTTTTTTACAAACAGATTTTATCAATATAGTTTTATCCCAACGCTATCCCACTGTAGCTATTCACTGCGTACATACCTTCGAAGGTAAGTAATGTCCAAAAGAACCCTACCGCGTTTGCTACAAACCCCAGCCGTTATTTTATTACTGCTGTGGATGCTTGTTCCACTGAGCATGACGCTTTATTTCTCGTTTATTCGGTACGTTCTGAACAGCACGCGCCGACCGGAATGGACGACACCAGCCCTCAGCAATTGGCGTGGGTTTGGAAACTATGAATACGTATTGTTCCACGCCAAAGATTTTTGGTTTGCGGTACAAAACAGCCTGTTTATCGTCGGCAGCATCCTCGTCTTAACCGTGATTTTTGGCTTGGCCCTGGCCATGCTGGTAAACCGATCATTTCCAGGGCGCGGCATTGTACGCGTACTGCTTATTTCACCCTTCTTCGTCATGCCTGCTGTTAATGCAGTGCTCTGGATCAACATGATCCTTGACCCGGTCTTAGGCCTCAACGGCCTTGCAGTTGAAGGCATAAACCACATCATCCATGGCCTCAAAGACTTCCCGCTTATTGGCGGCTTTTTCTCGATGTGGCCCGATATAGTACCGATGTCCTTTCGTGCCACGCAAACATCAGCCTACGCTGTAATCATTATGGTGACCTGGCAGTGGACGCCATTCGCCGTGCTCATTTTCATGACCTCACTGCAGTCTGAAGATGAAAGCCAAAAAGAGGCCGCCATTCTTGATGGCGCCAATGCATGGTCGCGATTTCGAAATTTAACGGTACCGCATCTGGCACGGCCGATTGCTATCGTGGTGATGATCCAATCGATCTTTCATCTCTCTCTATACGCAGAAATCGAAATTGTCAGTCGGGGCAATGGCAATAAGAACCTGCCCTACCTGATCGGTGAATTTACATCGAATAACATCGGTGCTGCCAGTGCGGCGGGCATCTTCGCCGTAATACTTGCCAACATCGTAGCGATCTTTTTGCTGCGAATGGTTGGCAAAAGCATGATGGATTAAGGCACTGACATGGCAACAGTTTCTCAAAAATCCAGGTTTGGCGGTACGTTTTGGACCATTTTGGCATGGCTCATTGCACTGATCTTTTTCTTTCCCATCTTCTGGATGATTTTCACCAGTTTCAAAACGGATGCTGATGCGGTAAAGCCCGAGTTTCTGTTCGCATTCACGCCGACGCTAGACAACTATCTCAACATGACCGAAAACTACGATTACTGGCGCTTTGCTATTAACTCGGTCATCACTTCAACTTTCGCAACAGTGCTCGCCTTAGTCGTTGGTATCCCTGCGGCCTACGCCATGGCATTTGACCCAAGCCGACACACAAAAGATATCCTTATGTGGATGTTATCTACAAAAATGTTGCCTGCTGCTGCAGTGCTCTATCCGATGACATTTTTGACTAAAAATTTCCTCGGTGTTTTTGATACCCATTTTTTAATCATCGTGGTGTTGTGCCTTATCAATCTGCCTATCGTGATCTGGATGCTATTCACCTACTTTAAAGAGATTCCTAAAGACATCATCGAAGCAGGAAAGATGGATGGCGTCAGCACCTGGGGGGAAATCAAGGATATTCTTATTCCACTTGCATGGGGCGGCGTTGCATCAACAGCGCTGTTAACTTTTATATTTTGCTGGAACGAAGCCTATTGGACAGTTCGTCTGACAACGACGGAAGCGGCGACCTTGTCGAAATTGATCGAAGGCAACCGGGCGCCGGAGGGCTTGTTTTTCGGCAGACTCTCCGCTGTATCGACTGCAGCGGTCGGCCCGATTATCGTACTGGGTTGGTTCTGCCAGAAGCAACTGGTGCGCGGTTTAACTTTCGGTGCTGTTAAATGATCCGCTACGTGATCATCACCACCAGCGACTACATGCGCACTTAAGTCATGTCGATCATTGAACCGGAAATTGAACAGGTTGATCGAAGCACACGATCTATACGTTATCTTGAACATGGATGGCCTACCGACCTGTGTCGGTGGCACGCCCACGAAGAATACGAATTGCATTTGGTCGTTGAAACACGCGGCAAAGCCTTTGTAGGTGACTACATCGGTGACTTCAAAGCCGGTGATCTATTCATGACAGGGCCAAACCTGCCGCACAACTGGATCACCGATCAAGTCTGGTCAGAGCCGGTTGAAATCCGCGACATGCTGATTCAATTCAGCCACGAAAGTGTCGAGAAACTCGCCGAGGGATTTCCCGAATTTTCACAAGTACTACAGCTACTGCAACTTGCTCAGTCCGGTATCTATTTTGAAGAGTTCAATCCGACTTTTGCGCGTGGACACATGGAATCTATTCGTGACAACACGGGCGCTGAACGCATTCTGGCCTTTGTACGTTTCCTTGTGCGACTCAATGAACACGCCGAAAAGAAAACACTTTCTATCGCAAAATTGATTCAAGCAGAAGGTGGCGGTAAACAAGCCCGTATCGCACATGTGGTAGATCACATTAACAAGAATTTCTCTGAAGCATTGTCAGTGACACAAGCTGCAGAAATGGCAAACATGACTGAAATAACGTTTAGCAGAAACTTTCATTCGGTTACCGGTCACAGCTTCGTTGAGTTTTTGAATAGAATTCGCATTGGTCAGGCGTGCGGAATGCTCTACGCGTCTGACAATCAAATAACATCCATTGCGCAAGAATCAGGGTATAAAAACCTTGCCAACTTTAATCGGCATTTCCTTAAAGTAAGAGGAATGACACCATCCGAATATCGTGAAATCGCACGAAAAGACCTTGGACCAAAGCGCGAGAAGTCATCATGAGTAATGCAACACCCGACGCGATTACTGCGACCGGTTACGACAGATCAACGTGCCAGGTCGGTGTGGTTCATTTAGGCTTTGGGGCATTTCATCGTGCCCACCAGGCAGTCTACCTGGACGACTACATGGACGTGTCCGGCGATCTAAGCTGGGGCATCGGTGCGGTGAATCTACGTGCATCAGAAGCTTCTCACTTTAAAACTGCCGTTGACGACATTGAACGTCACGATGGATATTTTTTAAAATCATATTCCGGCGATGGACAAGCAAGTCTGCGTCGCGTTCGCAGCCATGTAATGTTTGCCGACTGGAGTGAAGCGCCATCTGACAGCGAAGCGCTGTTGTCCCTGCCATCAGTTCATTTGGTGACAATAACGGTTACCGAAAGCGGTTATTACACTGATCCCAACGGTGACCTGAACCTGGCCGACCCGACGATCAAAGCTGAAGTGTCAGGAGAGACTAACCAAAGTGTCTACGCCTACCTACGCCTCGCCATTGCGAGCCGCATTGCAGCCACCGGCGCACCGCTAACCATCGCGTGTTGCGACAATATTCGCCAAAACGGAAAGATGCTGGGACGTAACTTTCTCGCATACCTTAAGGCCTGCAATGAATCTGAACTGGCTGCCTGGGTAGAAAACAACGTTGCGTTTCCCTGCTCAATGGTGGATCGAATAACACCCCGCAGTCCGGCAGCGCTTAGCGATGAACTTTCAGCGCTTGTCGGCACACCGGTGACCTCGCCCGTCATGGCAGAAGATTTTATTCAATGGGTACTGCAATCCCATGCTGCCGCCGATATGCCAGCGCTTGCAAAAGTCGGAGTCACTGTCACCGCAGATGTAGATCCCTATGAAGAGACAAAGATCAGAGTGCTCAATGGTGGGCACACAGCGTTAACTTATTTAGCCGCATTAGAAGGCGTCGAGACGTTTGATGCTGCGATGCGGGTACCGCACCTGTTGGAGCATTTCCAGAATTTTGAAACTAAAGAAGTGCTTCCAGCTCTGACGCTCGACCTTCCGTTTTCAAAATCTGACTATCTGCAGAAAATTATTCTGCGCTTTGGCAATGCTGCCATCGGTGACACGGTTGCTCGAATCTGCGCAGATGGCATGGTTAAGTTCCCTATCTTTATTCGTCCGACCCTTGAAAGCTGTCTACAACAAGGGATCATGCCAACCTATTCGATCCGCAGCATCGCTAGTTGGTACGTCTTCGCCACTCACGTCGAGTCAGGCAAGATCGGGTTCGAATATATAGAACCCGGCTGGACTGATCTACGCGCGCTGTTGGGAACAGATGCTTTCATCACCAACCAGCAGCTTTGGGGTGACTTACCCACCACCTACCCTGAATTCGCCGATACCATGCGGCACGAAATTAAAAAAATGGAAGCAAAATGGCCAATCTAACGCTACGCGATGTACGCAAAAGCTATGGTGATGTCCAAGTCATGCACGGCGTCGACCTTGACATTGTTGATGGAGAGTTTGTTGTCTTTGTAGGACCGTCAGGCTGTGGTAAATCAACCTTACTGCGCATGATCGCGGGGCTGGAAGAAATTTCCGATGGCACTATCTCTATTGGCGATGTAGTAGTTAATGAGGTTGCCGCCTCCAAACGTGGCGTGGCAATGGTATTTCAAAGCTATGCGCTTTATCCACACATGACGGTTTATAAAAACATGGCGTTTGGCCTTAAGCAGGCCAAGACCCCGAAGGCGGAAATTAAAAGGCGTGTTACTGACGCCGCTGAAATACTGCAAATTACAGACTACCTTGATCGTAGTCCGCGCAACCTGTCAGGCGGACAACGCCAACGTGTAGCAATTGGTCGCGCCATCGTACGTGATCCTGAAGTGTTCTTATTTGACGAGCCACTTTCAAACCTTGATGCGGCATTGCGCGTACAAACGCGCCTGGAAATAGCGCGCCTGCATGAACGCCTCGAGACAACAATGATTTACGTCACACACGATCAAGTCGAAGCCATGACACTGGCCGATAAAATCGTCGTGCTCCGAGACGGACGTATCGAACAGGTGGGATCACCGATCGATCTTTATGATCGTCCGGAGAATGCATTTGTCGCTCAGTTTATCGGCAGCCCCAAGATGAATTTTTTCTCAAGCGGTGATCTTACCGCCACTGGTAAAACAGCACTTGGCCGGGAGATAACAGCCGATATGCAGGTCGGAATTCGCCCCGAACATTTCACCGTGGGAGATTCAGCCGATGCGGTTGTTGAAGGCACTCTGGAGCTTGTCGAAAACCTAGGCGAATATGCCCTGGTTCATTTACTGACAGCGACAAACGTTGAATTTATCGCCAAAACCGAACAGCCGCCCTCAGTGCCAAAAGGCACAACGATTGGTTTTGGCGTTAAGCAGGGTCTTGCACATTTCTTTGATACCAGTTCTGGTGCACGCTTGACTTAAGGTTTTCGCTGGTGCTAGCTTAAGCGGCTAGTTTTGGGCGGCATGCCCTGCTGGCTGCTGAGCGACTTGTCGTCAGTGGCTTGCTTTGAGCGGCTTGGTCGTTAGCGGCATGCCTGCCGGCGGCCTTCATTTTTGAAAGGACCAAAAACAGAAGCATAAAGTCTTCTTGCTGCCATTTCGCCCTTCGCTTGATTGGGACGGGGTGGCTGCGCCATTTTTTGAAATCATACTCCATCGGGCCGCGCTAAAAGCACATCCTTAGTAACGCTAGCGCTCACGTGGCATCCATGCCACTTTGCCCCGACTCAATATGATGTCAAAAAACAAAACAGAAGCGCGGTAAAAGATTCGCTGCGCGGAACCTATCGCTGCGCTCGCCACTAACTTCTATTTTTTTCTACTTTGACTTAATTCTCTGTGAACTGATCACTTGGGGAACAAGAACGAAGGAATGTAAGTGCAGATCTGTCGATAGGCACCGTATTGGCATAGCCTGATCTCGCATACAAACGCCGTTTTTTCTAACGCGCTGGACATCCCATTTATTTTTCTTCTTTGACTATACCCAATGACGAATTCAACAACGGCCGCACCAGTTGTCGAATCTCCATCGGCAAACTGAGCAATGGAACGTCTGTTGGCGTATCAGAAATCATGACAGCTACGGCCGAATCCAGACACTGAAGCGGAATACGCAGATCGTCATACTGATCACCGGCAGCGTGCCACGCAGCCAGCCAGGCCATGAGTTGCGACTCTGTGTAATCACCTTCGTCGAGGAACTGGATAGAGCGTGTTATTCCCTGACCCAGCATATCTGCAACGTCGTATTGGTCGTAAAGCACCGCTATCCCTGCACAATAGGCAGGCCACTCTGTCGTATTTTGTCGCAGAACCATCAACAACAAATCGTGGGGCGTTCCACCATAGTGATTGGAATCCGGCTCACCCTCGTTAAACGCGCGCTCAAGCGCCAACAGAACTGTTTCCCTTGAGTCGAGTGCTACCAGTGGCCCAACCAGTGCAAACAATACGTCGGTCCGTGTCGATTTTCCGATACCATCCAACATCAACACAGAACGAAAGTCCTCTACACTACGCTCATACTTTTGCTTCTGCCACATTGTCACAGCACGATTATAAAGTGCGTTAGCCCGTTGCTCCACCGGCGCATCTGCCATCTCAATCACCGCTGTGTAGTCTGCCAATTGTAGATCAACATTGCCCCGCTTACCGTGGGCGCTACCCCGGTTGCCTAGCGCTATCGCATGTTGATCTGCCGGTGCGTCCGACATCTCAATCACTGCTGTGTAGTCTGCCAATTGTAGATCAACATTGTCTTGCTCACGGTGGATTAAACCTCGGTTAATTAGCGCCATCGCCCGCTGATCCACCGGTGCATCCGACATTTCAATTATTGCTGTGTAATCTGCCAACTGAAGAGCAACATTGCCCTGCTCGCCATAGGTGATACCTCGGTTGCGTAACGCTATTACCTGGCGATCCGCCGATGCATCCGACATCTCTATCACTGCTGTGTAGTCCGCCAACTGAAGATCAACATTGCCCCGCACTCCGTGGATGAAACCTCGGTTGTTTAGCGCCATCGCACGTTGCTCCGCAGGTGTATCCGACATCTCTATCACTGCTGTGTAGTCCGCCAATTGAAGATCAACATTGCCCTGCTCACCGTAGGTAACACCTCGATTGTATAGCGCCGTGGCCCGGTGCTCCGCCGATGCGTCCGACATCTCTATCACTGCTGTGTAATTTGCCACCCGAAGATCAACGTTGCCCAGCTCACCGTAAGTGAAACCTCGGTTGATTAACGCCATCACCCGGTGCTCCGCCTGTGCATCCGACATCCCTATCACTGCCGTGTAGTCCGCCAATTGAAGATCAATATTGCCCTGCTCACCGTGGGTGACTCCTCGGTTGTATAGCGCTATCGCCCGTTGCACCACTGGCGCATCCGACATCTCAATCACTGCAGTGTAATCTGCCAATTGAAGATCAACATTACCCTGCTCACCGTGGGTGTTACCTCGGTAATACAGCGCCATCGCCCGGTGTTCCGCCGGCACATCCTCTGACTCAATGACGCCTGTGCAATTTTCTAGTACCCTACTTACGTCTCCCTGTATTGCGCTCAACCGGGCTTCAGTCAACAATGCGGCAGATTTATCAGCAAATAGCAATTCTTTGGCAAGATCGGATACGTTGCTATATTTTCCAGCTTGCATATTGGCCGCAATTTCATTTTCAATACTTAAGGCTATCGCCTTATCGAAAGTTCTCGAAGACTTCATCGCCATGACGCGGTAGTCGTCGACACGAGATTTCGCTTCCATCGAATTAGACTCACTCAGCAGTCTATTTTCTGGAAACCAAGCACGAAGAAAACGTGCCACTAGACGCAACGGTTCACCACGTTGGTTTTTAACCTCCAGACACAACCGCATAAGCGGCTCTGCCATATCGTAGTATGATTCTTTACCACGTTTTTCCGACCGCACGTAACCGCGTTTTTTTAGATTACCGAGCTGCTTGGAACTGGTGCGCTCTTCAATGAAAGTGTCTTCCGAGATTTGCTTAACAGTGAGCGCGCCTTCAGCATCACATAGACACTGCGCCAGTTGACGCTGCTGGTCTGGCAACGCTCGCATACGCTCCTGAAAGTATGGCGTTAATTCCTCGGCCAGATCCTCAAACGCCTTAACCAAACTGTCTAGTGATTCGCGGCTTAAAAATTCTGCAAGCAACACATACATACGGTGGTTACCGCCTGCAAGATAATGCAAGGCACGCACCCGGTAACGTCCCTCGGCACTGTCCAGATAAGCTATTAGTTCGAGCTTTTTTTGTTCAACAGCAATCCGACGGATGAGTTCGTGCGCATCGATGACAGACAGAACCTTCAGGTGCTGGACATCAAAAAAACCAAAAAATACTTCTTCTCGCTTCGATACGCCATCAAATATTTGTTGAGATGTCGCGAGTGTTGCGATGCATCGAGTTTCCTGCAAAAAAGCCCGCCACTTTTTTCGGCCGCCGTCGCCCAAACCACTGAATGTCTGGTCGAGATTCTCGGTAATCAACACCAAAGTTCGTGAACCAAGTTGCTCGACCACTGAATTGAGGACTGCAAGCGCAGCGTCGTCCCGAGGCAACCCGCGGACAGCCTCTTTAAAGTTTTCGGGAAAATCGTCCGGGTAGGCCTTTGCAAGCTGTTTAGCTATACCGAATGCTAAATGGATAAGGCCAGTAAAGGAATCATCTTCCCCTAACCAACATATACACATTTGTTTTTCGAGTAATGTTCTCTTGCGTAATTCCCATTCAACCAGGCTAACAAAGTGAGTCTTCCCACTGCCACGCGGCCCTACCAGCAACACATGGTGTTTGTCACCGCTGGTGACACTGCGGCACAACCGTTCAGTGATCTGCTTGAACAGTTTTTCACGTTGTACGAAGATCCGCTTCAGAATTTCGGGATCGGTATTGCTCGGTGTGTAGGCCGATATTGACTGTCGACGACTCACTGGTTCAAACCTTGTGCAAGTAACCACCAACGTCGAATCAATGGAAACCGAAACGCATACTTTTTATCAGTGTTGCAAATCAGGTAATGATCCAACGTCAATGACCGCAGCAAGTGAATCATGTGGTTTTTGTCAGTCAGGGGAAACTGCGATGTCATCGCAGACCACACCTGTTCTATCGATTGGGGCTCAGTAGCGAGCGCAAAGTGGTCCAACACCGCACGTGCGATCTCTGCGTTACTAATGGCTTCATTTGATGCGCCGTTAACAGTGCCTTCATAGTATGTGTCTAATCGGGTACGGAAATGCTCCATCTCCCACGGGTCCAGATCATTGGTCAGCTGCATCAAAACCGTTTCCTCGACGGCCGCCGTGGTCATTTCTCCTTCAAGATCGGCCAAGCGCGTACACACCGCCTCAACATAGAACGG
>CALGJU010000050.1 GCA_937928685.1 uncultured Granulosicoccaceae bacterium | reverse complement strand
TGCAGCATGTCGAAAGTACCAACTGTATAAACAAGCATATTTTGTTTCCATTATTAGAATTTTTTTGACGAAATATCTTTTTCTATTGATGCTCCTATGAGCCTGTCCGAGAATGAGGGTCGTAGCGAGAAAGTGAGATTTCATTCTCGGACAGGCTCTTAGCCTTTATGAAAAAAGCTTCCAGCCATATATGCCGGATATCATCAATGTATATGCGGCCAACAAATACACGTTTATCGGGTTGCCCGAAAATTTTGGCGTTTTAAGTGTAGAAACATTTAGCACAGCCAGGCCGAGACAACTTACGTAAAGTACAACAGAAAATATTCCCTGGCTAAAGACACTTTCCAACAGGAATATCGAGACAAGTATTAGGCTATTGTTATCAAGCGCCAGCCCGGTGTATTTTGATCCATCTCCCAGACCGTAGGTGACAAAGTAGCTCAGCCTTAGTGCACTGGCAGCGAGCATAACGAATGCCCCGATAAGGTATATGGGTGCAAACTGTCCATAGCTCAATAGCAACACCGCAGGTGTAACCCCATAACTGACAATATCAATCAAAACATCAAGCGTTCCGCCAAAGCGACTGTCATCACCCGTGCGGCCTTTCATTCTGCGTGCGACAAGTCCGTCTGCCCAATCAAAAGCAACCGCCCACACCATACCGATCATGGCTGCGTAAAAGACGCCGGTTATACTGAAATAGATGGCGAGTATCGTGCACGCCAGCCCCGCCAGGGAACACATATTTGGCAGGTCTTTTACATAAGACAGGATCGTAGGCTGCGCGTTTTGACGCGCTGCTTCGCTATTATTCATTATGAATCCTTTGGGATCGGCCACCGATAACACTGGTAGATTCAATCCAGGATGAGCCAATCTAGCCCATCACAACGGGGCGTAGAACTGAGGTGTCAGTTAATAGATATGCCGATAAACTGGCGAGAGATCAGGCTCGAGAGAGGATCGGAACTGAGTTCCAATAGACCCACCATACACCTTTAATGACTTTCATGTGCTAATAGAATCAAGGTAGAGTGGCACGTCACCGGGAAATTACCAATGAAAACAAGGCGTAGAAGCTATTGCCGATAATCAGGGCAGGCTTTTTATTGCACTTATGCCAACCTGATTCAATAACTAAACTTACCTGCTGCCCGCCTAACACCCGTCGATAGAATTCACTACGCCGCTAATAAGATTTTCCTGCATCAATCGTTGTTGCAGGTTACCCCGAGGCACGGATACTTTTGCAAGATAATCGCTCAAGTCCTGAGAAAACTTACGCACAATATCAATGGCCGCCAGAGGTGTGATCGCTTCGAACTCTATCTCATCCCGGCTGCGTAGCTGCACCAGCACATTGGTATCTGCAGAGATCACAGTTGCAATTTTCGGGTAGCCACCGGTGGTTTGGTGATCAGCCAGAAGAATAGTGGGTACACCCTCTCCCGAGACTTGAACTGAGCCTCTGACAATTGGCTCAGAAGGTATTGAGAGTGCTGAATCAAGTGGCAGGTGCTCCCCTTGAAGGCGAACCCCCATTCGATCATAGCTATCTGTAAGGCAGTAGCGATTATTTTTAAATGCCGTTATCGCCTCAGCTCGAAACCAGTTATCTTGAGGCCCCATCACCACTCGCATGCGTCCATTGTGTGACAGGAAGCCAGGTTGTTCGATCTGCCCTTCTCGCTCTGCTCTGACCTCTGCCTGCTCAACAACAAGCTCCTGGTCTGTTACCACTGCACCGCCGCCAAAGCCCGAAGTTGAATGAGTTGCCGTATGACCCAACCATTTATTCGCCACAATGTCTCCGGCAAAAGCCAGGTAGGCCCAACTACCCGATCTGCCAACGCGAACAGATAAACGTTCTCCCTGAGCTAAGGTGAGTACTGTCCAGCTGCTTGTTTTCGACCCCGCATGCTCGACGCTAAATTCACCACCCGCCACTGCCACCGTTACTGCACCCGACTTGCACTCCAGAATTACACCGCCAAGTGAAATCTCTACTGCTGTAGTACCCGACGGATTACCAAGTGCCGCGTTGGCGGCTGCAAAAGCCACACGATCCATCGGCCCGGAGGCGGCCACACCGTAACGCAGGTGGCCCACTCGACCACTGTCCTGCAAGGTCACCAGCGCACCTGCAAACTGGACAGCAAGTCTGGCGTCACTCATTGGGTTTTGATCCGGATAATTCTTCGTAGGTTTTAAGATCAATTCGTTCGAACGTAACTTCATCACCCACGTCAAACAAAAAGGGGCGATCAGGGTCATCAAGAAGCACCTGTGTCGGGGAGCGTCCGATGATTGACCAGCCGGTAGGCATCTTAAGTGTTGTAATAAGACACTGCCCGCCTGCTATTATCACGCTTCCCGCAGGAATATCCCGAACGGCGGCTGTCTTGCGCGGCACTTGTATACTTTTATCTACCCCGCCCATATAGGCATAGCCAGGTACAAAACCATACATCAGCACCTTATAGTTTCCAGCCAAGTGGGTATTGATTACGGCTTCATGAGTTAAGTTACAGGCTTTTGCAACTGCATCCATATCAAACGCAAACGATTCGTCATAGCAAACCTGTACGGTTCGTTTGTGAGTTTTCGCGTTATGTTGCACCGTGTTGTTTAGCAGCTTGCGCAGAGCGGTTTCCAGTTGTGCATGATCTGTAACTACCGGATCAAAGGTGACCATCACATTAACCAATGCGGGCACGACTTCAATGATGCCAAGCGGATTGTCCAGCGAACTACATTGTGCAATAGCCTGGTCAAACGCCACTATAACCGCATGTACTTCATCGTTAATCTCATCAGAAAATGTGACAAGTAAAGCGAAGTCAGCCACTGGTGTGAAACGGGGTTCCATCTATAGAAAGCTGCTTACGTCAAAGCCCGATGCTGTAAGACGTGACCGAATCTCTTGTGCCATCGTCACTGCGTGTTCACTGTCACCGTGAACACAAATCGACTGTGCTTCAAGTGCTATCGGATCACCGTCTATCACCGGCATCAAACCGGTTTGTAAATAATCCAGCAAGCGATCTGCCGCTTCTTTGGCATCATGAATCATCGCGCCTTCCTGACTACGAGGGACCAGCTGGCCGGTTGACAGATAGCCTCTGTCGGCAAATATTTCTGAGTACACCGGCGCGCTGGCAGCACGTGCCGCCTGCTCTGTTTGCGTACCTGAAATTGCCAGAACCGCCATGTCACGATCTATAGACTGCACCACCGCCACAATGGCATCTGCAACTTGTCTGTCGCTGGCGGCCAAATTACCCAACGCGCCATGGGGTTTTACATAGGCTACTTTAGTGCCTGTCAGTGTTGACATTGCCATCAGTGCACCGATTTGTGCCGCACACATACGACCGATCTCTTCAGGCGACATCGGAATCAGCCGCCGACCAAAACCTTCACGATCATTAAAGCCCGGATGTGCACCCACCACAACATTATTTTTTGCCGCAAGGGTAAGAGTTTTGAACATCGTTTCGGGATCACTGGCGTGTCCGCCACAAGCAACGTTCGCAGAGGTCACGATGGAAAGCATGGCACTGTCATCGCCCATAGCCCATGGCCCAAAGCTCTCACCAAGATCAGAATTCAGATCAATGCATTGACGTGACATAACTTATCCTCAGCGGCTGTTTGGCTTTCACAAAAATGATGTTCACTGGCTGAATAGACAGTGAGGTCAATTTGCTAAATCATCGGCCTGCATTGTACCTGTTCTTACGAAGTTTTCCGATATTGTGTACATTGGTACCCACCGTCACCCGACTCTAAAAAACTGCACACACAGCGTTAAGTCGAATGACCTACTCCAAAACGTTGATAGCAGAAACCTACAATTTCTGTCCTAACGCGCGCTTCATTCTATTCTTGATATAAACGCCATCACGTGACGGCAGCACACGCTCCACGTCGACCGCATCAATCGCTATGGTAGCGCAATTTAAAGCGTCTCTGGCATGCACTCGATGCCTAAGATCTTCTACACCTGTTTTATCAGTTATTCTCGCTGTCCAGTCAAAGCCCACACTCGCAGCCACTTTGTTCAACTCGATACCGTGTCCGGTGTGACTTCGCTGCATGCCGGTCTCACCGTAGTGGCCATTGTCGAGAATAACCAAGGTAAGGTTATTTGGACATTGCACCGCAATGGTGGCAAACGCACCCATGGCCATCAGCATTTCACCATCCCCAGTGATGACCAGTACGCTGTGATCAGGCTTTGCTTTGGCGAGCCCAAACCCGAGCATGGCAGCACCTCCCATCGCACCCCATAAATAGTAATTCAGGTCATTGTCACCTGCGGCCATCACATCGTAGGAAGGCGAGCCAAGACCAGTGACTACGAGAGTATCACCTCGATCCTGAAGTAAATCGGAAACCACTTCGCGGCGCTGCAAAAGTGATGAAGTCATATTATTTAATCCAGTCTTTTTTACCGATGAGCTTCTGGCCCAATAGAACAGCGCATGCCTGATCCCCTTCGAACGCCATGGTCGCAGCACCTCTGATTAACGCTTCCACCTGCTGCGGCTCATCTGCACGCCATGTCAGCACTCCCATAAGATTCAGCGCCGCTTCGGCCGCCTGCCCCATCGGATTTTGCCATTGATTAAATTCTGCCCAGTCACCACGCATGGTGATCAGCATCAGCAACGGGAAGCGAGAATTACTTTGCAGCGAGAGCATGTTGATACAATTGCCCACACCACTCGATTGCATCAGCAACACACCACGCTCACCACCAAGGTGTGCACCCGCCAGATACGGAATGCCTTCCTCTTCTGTGGTGAGCACGACCGAGGTGACCTGATCATCCGCCTCAAACTTCTGAATAGCCGTTGAGTGGCCCGCGTCCGGCACGTAAACCATGTGCTTGACATTGTATTCCTTCAGCACGTCGTACACTTGGGACTTCCAATCAATCGATGTATTCGCAGACATAGTGAGTAAGGCTCAGGCTTCAGCTGGTCGATTCAATATCGACGGTTGACACAAACTAGCCGAATTCGAGGTATATTTGAAATAGAATATTTACTTTAACTCGCAGCCTGACCAATCACTACCGGGTTGACTGCTCTTTTACTCAACGTCGAACCGCCATGTCATCTGATCAGCATCTGCAAGAAATTCGAGAGTCCGTTAAAGCCATTTGTGATTCCTACGGCGAAGACTACTGGCGCAAACTCGACCAGACCCAGGGCTATCCGACAGAATTTGTCAAGGAGATCACTGACTCAGGCTTTCTCGGGTGCCTGATTCCCGAAGCCTATGGAGGTGCCGGGCTGGGACTTATTGAGGCATGCACCATTCTTGAGGAAATCTCGCGTTCAGGCGGTCACCCGGGCGCTGCACATGCACAGATGTACGTCATGGGCTCGGTACTAAAGCACGGGTCTGAGGAACAGAAGCAAAAGTACCTGCCCGCGATTGCAAATGGTCAGCTGCGACTGCAATCGTTCGGCGTCACCGAACCAAGCACCGGGACCGATACCACCTCACTCAAAACCACCGCCACACGAGCAGGTGATACCTACAAGATCAACGGTCAGAAGGTCTGGATCAGCCGGGTTCAACACTCCGATCTCATGGTGCTGCTGGCACGCACAAAATCGATTGAAGAGCGATCATCTAAAACTGACGGGCTGTCATGTTTTATTGTTGACCTGCGCGGTGCGGAAGAACGCGGCCTGACCATCAGACCGATTGATGCAATGATCAACCACCATGCCTGCGAACTGTTCTTTGATGACTTTGAAGTTCCCGCAGGTAATCTGCTCGGGGAAGAACACAAAGGCTTTCGCGTGGTGATGGATGGCATGAACGCCGAACGCATTTTGATTGGTGCAGAGTGCATCGGCGACGCACGCTACTTTACCGACAAGGCAACCAACTACGCCAACTCCCGCATTGTATTTGACAGACCCATAGGGCAGAACCAGGGGATATCGTTTCCCATAGCAACGGCCTATGCACAAACCGAAGCGGCCGCTTTAATGGTTGAAAAAGCAGCCCGCCTGTTTGATGCAGGTGAGGCTTGTGGCCCTGAGGCTAACATGGCAAAGATGTTGGCCGCTGATGCTTCATGGAAGGCAGGAGATACCTGCCTGCAAACCCATGGTGGCTTTGTTATCAGCCGCGAATATCACATTGAACGCAAACTTCGAGAGACGCGCTTGTATCAGATTGCGCCTATCTCAACCAATCTTATACTTTCTTATTTAAGTGAACACGTGCTCGGCATGCCAAGGAGTTTCTGATGGGACCACTTGAAGGGTTACTGGTGGTATCGATTGAACAGGCAGTTGCTGCCCCGTTCTGTTCTGCACGACTGGCACAAGCCGGCGCACGGGTGATCAAGATAGAGCGAGAAGAAGGCGACTTTGCCAGACGCTATGACACGGCGGCCAAAGGCGAAAGCTCCTACTTCACCTGGCTTAACCAGAGCAAGGAATCTGTATGTCTTGATTTTAAGAGCGACGACGGTGCGACAGTACTTTGGGCCATGCTAAAAAAAGCCGATGTATTGATACAGAACTTATCACCCGGTGCTTTGGCACGCTCAGGGTTCACCACTGAAGCGCTTCAAACAGCAAACCCGAGACTGATCATCTGCAACGTGTCCGGCTACGGCGACAGTGGCGAAGCTGCTAAAAAACGTGCTTATGATTTATTGGTTCAAGCAGAGAGCGGTTTGGTTTCCATATCAGGCACTACCGAATCACCTGCGCGCATCGGCGTATCTATCTGTGATATCGGGGCCGGAATGACTGCCTACAGCGCAGTCCTTGAGGCCGTCATAAAGCGTGACCACACAGGACGTGGCGAAGCACTTTCAGTATCACTGTTTGATGTTGCAGCTGATTGGATGGCAGTACCCTATATACATGCAGAATACGGAACCGGCGCGCCAAAACCTGTCGGACTCAAGCATCCTTCTATAGCGCCGTATGGTGCATTTGAATGTTCGGACGGTCAACTGGTGTTGATTTCCATACAGAATGAACGCGAGTGGAAACGCCTTTGCGAAGAGGCATTGCAGTCACCAGAGTTTCTACATTCTGAGGCTTACGCGGATAACAATAGGCGGGTAGCAAACCGTGATGCACTTGAACGAGACATAACGGCAATCACCTCGACACTAACTTCAGCCGAATTTCAAGATCGGCTTCAACAGGCCAATATTGCGTATGGGGCGATCAATACACCTGATCAGCTTTCAAGCCACCCGGCATTTCGATCAACGACTCTCACCACCGCAGAAGGCGAAGAACTGTTGATGCCGGCGCACCCGGTAATTCATCGTGATAGTAAACTGCCGAAGCCAACAAAGAGCCCAAAGCTCGGGGAACATACCCAAGCCATTCTTGATGAGTTCAGCGGAGCAAATTCGTAGCTAACTTGATAAATACTCTTGATTGACGCAATTCTGCAATACCCCTTCGGTCAGATACCGGGCAGCGCAGGCGCCCCCCATAAACCTCATATCGCGAATACTCTCTTCACTATAAAATGCCGAGTGTGGCGTTAGCAGAAGGCGGTGATCAATCCACTCTTCGTTGTTGCTCCACGCTTTCAGCAGCGGGTGATCCTTATTCACCGGCGCTTCTTCAGGCAATACATCAAGGGCTGCGGCCTGAATGACATTGTTCTTCATCGCCTCATATAAACCATCTAAATCAATGACCGGCCCCCTTGCGGTATTGAGCAATACCAATGACGGCTTGCTGTGGCTGAGTATTTCAGCATTGATTATTTTTTCTGTAGATTTATTTAAAGGCAGATGCAAACTGACCACATCACACTGTGCGAACAGCGCTTGCAGGCTATCGACTCTGCGGATGCCCAGTGCCTTGTCTCGACCGTTTTCCACATAGGGATCATAAAAGCACACATCCATTTCAAACGCCTTGGCCCGAAGTGCAGTGGCCATGCCGATGCGACCGATCCCGACAATACCGAATGTACTGTCTGACAGTCGCTTAGATCGTTTGTAGCTAATCGGTTTCCAGTTATCTGCCGGTGCTTTTTTCAGTTCACGCGTGTGATAAGTAATACCGCGAATAAACGACAGATATAACGCCATGGCGTGATCAGCGACTTCTCTGGTGCCGTAGTCCGGCACATTGCATACCGGGATACCTCGCTTAGCCCACGCCTGCAGGTCAATGTTGTCGTAGCCCACTTTCGGGGTGACAAATATTTTGCAGTTCACAGCATTGCTTCGATACGGCTCTGGTACGTCCTGAAGACTCAGCAACGCATCACAAGTGGCCCATTGCTCATCAGTCACCTCTTCAAGTGAATCAGTAATAATGGCTTCGCACTTATCGCCTACGCTCTCAGCTTCTATATGCCGGTTTTCTGTCCAGCGCAATGGCGCCCAAAGTATTTTGTGTTGCATGCAGCCCCCCGAACGATTAAATAACTACTACCGCGCTACCGCTGTCTCTGCTTCTTTGATGTACACAACCAGTGTACAACCATGTTCAGAATAAGAGTTATGTTCAGTGCCCTCTTTCATCCATACCAGATCACCGACTTGATACCGTGTGCCGTCGTTATCTACGAGGTCACCCTCCAATACAAACCATTCCTCATCACCTGTGTGTCGGTGTGAGTCTGTGGTGGTTCCGGGCTGCATTCTGAATAGATGAAAACCGACACCATCAGGGTTGGACGGATTGAGCTGAAAAAAACTCTGACCTGTATCGCTACCGTCTTCCGATTCCCAGGCTTTAAATTCAGCGTCCTTTACATTGACGATTTTTCTGTGACCTTCTAAAACCGCTTTCATAGTCAGATTCCCGCCTAGCTGTTGTAAGTCGACTCTACTTCCACAACCATTTTTTTGAATGATTCTTCATAGCGCTCATTAAATTCACCCCACGTGCAAAGCGTACGGGGATCAATAAGCCTGTCAGTGAATAACACACCATTCAAATGATCGGCCTCGTGCTGAAAAGTGCCAGCGGTAATTCCCCTGACTTCAAATTCAACCGGCTCTGCATCACGGTTGTAACCAGTCACTTTGATTATCGGGCAGCGATGTACTACGCCCCGCAAGTTAGGAATAGACAAACAACCCTCGAAGTTTTCAAACCGGTCCTCCGTCAGATAAGTGACTTGCGGATTAATCATTACGGTCAGTGGATATTCAGGCTTATAGGGATAGCGAGGGTTATTAGCCACCTCCACCACGAATATCCTCCAGGTGTTGTCGACCTGATTAGCCGCAATACCCGCCCCGTTTGCATCCCGCTTGGTTTGAATTAGGGCATCAATAAATTCCTGTACTGGTGCGGTTTTTATATCTGCTACCGGCACCTCTGTTGCGACTTCACGCAAAGTAGGATGACCAATATCAATTATTTTAAGAGCTGTCATTTGTAATTACTCGTATAGGTAGCGATCTGACGGAGAGTCTGATGTGTATTCCACCATCTCCCACTCAAAACCGGAGCGGTCATAAAAATATATTCGTTTACGATGTGTATCGATCATCATCGGGCCGTTTGCCTGATAACCATTTTTTAGCAGCAGCGCTTCAGTGACCGCAGCATCTTTGATAATGATACCAATGTGATTTAGCCCCACATTGCGATAGGTGGGGTGAGGCGGATTAACAGTGAAGCCCGGGTGCGGCTCCTGTAACGCAATATAGGATTTGTTATTGCCAATATGTACCCACCGGTAGCCGAGCTCAGCTATCGCATCTTTGCGAATTTTAAAATCCGGTGCCACCAACTGTATAAATTCTACTGCCGTATCAATATCCGGCACCGTAATATTCAGATGTTCAATAGTAGTCATTGAAGTTTCCTTTTAGCCACACACGAAGCTCCTTGTCAATTCAGCCACATTAGACAGAATGAATTCCGGCTTTTCGGATTTAAGCTCTGCCTCATCGCCAAAACCCCACAGCACACCCACCGATCGCAAGCCGTTGTTGTGTGCGGCGATAAGATCCACCCCTCGATCCCCTATCATGACTGCCTGCTTATCTATGACGTTGTTCTCCAGCAGTTCTTTTAACTGCGATTGCTTGGCGATACCGATATCACCACCACTCACAAAATCAAAATATTGCAGTAGCTCAAAATGTTCAAGCACTCGCCGGGCGGACTTCTCAGGCTTTGAGGTACACACCCCTACGCGAAATCCTGATTGCGTTAGTGCGTCAATTGTCTCTGCTATTCGATCATACAAATAGTTTTCGGCAAACCCGTCAGTGACAAATCGTTCGCGGTAGCAGACCACCAATTCATCAATTTGATCATCGGTGATGTCAGGGATGAATTTCTTGAACATTAAATCGAGCGGTGGGCCAATTTCCGCGCTGATTTCCTGCGCTGTGCGTGTGGCAAAGCCACAGCGAGGTAGTGCGTAATTCACACAGTTAATTATCCCGCTACTCGGGTCACTGAGGGTGCCATCCAGATCAAACACTAGCGTAGATACTTTCATAACATTATTCTAACACTGAATCCCGCGACCCCGGCGGCGTAGTATTTGTTACGCACCATGGAAACATCAGGAGAATACGATGACGATAGAACTGTTTCGGGAAGACAGTTACGCGAAACACTGTGAGGCTACCATCACGAAAGTATACGAGAAGGGTTTCAGTTGTGATCAAACGGTATTCTATCCCTTTGGCGGTGGTCAGCCGGGTGACACAGGCAGCCTGACCGTCAGCCCGGACATTAATCTGGCGATCACCGACACGATAAAAGATCGCGACACCGGGGCTCTGATTCACTGTCTGGGATCTGATGATCTGAGCAAACTCAGCCTCGGCGACACAGTGACACTTACCTTGAACTGGGAACGACGCTATCGGTTAATGCGCATGCACAGCTGCCTGCATATGCTTTGTGCAACCATACCGGCCCCCGTTACCGGAGGCTCAATCCAGGAGGCCCGCGGCCGGCTCGACTTTGACTTGCCTGACAATATTGATAAGGAAACCACCACCGCCAGACTCAATGAACTGATTACAGGCAATCACACCATGAGCACTCGTTGGATCACCGATGAGGAGCTCGACGCCAATCCGGAACTGGTGCGAACACTGTCTGCCCCACCACCGAGAGGAACAGGCAAAGTGAGGTTGGTAGAGTTCGAGGGTGTCGATCTGCAGCCCTGTGGTGGCACGCATGTCGCCTCTACCAGTGAGATTGGCCCGGTTCGAATACAAAAGGTCGAAAAGAAGGGTAAAATAAATCGCCGTATCACTGTCGTTTTTGAAGAATAATTATTTCCACCACGAAAGCCACCAAAACAGCCACCACTACCGATGTCACTATGACCCTCAAGCTCTACGATACTTACCATCGCGAACTGCGCGACTTTGTTCCCATAAAAGACGATGGCAGCGTGGGTCTCTACTGCTGTGGCCCGACCGTGTACAACTACGCTCACATCGGCAATTTGCGCACCTACATATTTGAAGATGTGCTGCGACGCGTGCTTGAACACAACCAGTACAAGGTCGACCACGTAGTCAATATCACCGATGTCGGCCATTTGGTGTCAGATGCCGATGACGGCGAAGACAAAATGGAAGCCGGCTCTGCCCGCACCGGCAAGACTGCATGGGAAATCGCAGATATCTATACGCAGGCATTTTTTGATGATCTGCAACATCTGAATATTCTGTCGCCGACCATCACTTGCAAAGCCACTGACCATATTGCAGAGCAAATCGTCGCCATTCAACAGATTGAAGCCAAAGGCATGACCTACATCACCAGTGATGGCGTCTACTTTGATACCAATCAGGATCCCGAATACGGCTACTTAGCCAGACTCAACATTGAAGGCCTGCAGGAAGGAGCACGGGTCGACAAGGGCGAGAAGCGCAACCCCACCGATTTTGCCCTGTGGAAGTTCAGCCCCGAAAACGAACAGCGGCAGATGGAATGGGAAAGCCCGTGGGGTAAAGGCTTCCCCGGCTGGCATATTGAATGTTCCGCTATGGCGGCAAAATATCTTGGGCCATTATTTGATATTCACTGCGGCGGAAAGGACCACATTCCGATCCACCACAGCAATGAAATTGCACAGGCACAGGCGTGCTATGGCACCAAACTATCAAACTACTGGATGCACGGGTATTTCCTGCAAACTGACAAAACTAAAATGTCAAAGTCCAGCGGTGAATTTTTACGCATGCAAACGCTGATCGATCAGGGACATGACCCTATCGCCTATCGTTACCTATGTTTGCTGGCGCACTATCGCAGCGACATTAACTTCAGCTGGGACACACTACAAAGCGCCACCACTGCGCTTAACAGACTAAGAGACAGCTACTTCAAGTGGCCGGATGCCGGCACGCCCAGTAAAGACTTTGTTGAACGCTTTACCTCGTTTGTTAACGATGACTTAAACACATCGCAAGCCATCGCGTTGATTTGGGAACTGTTAAAATCATCAGATGTCACTGATGCCGACAAAAAAGCCACCATCACCTT
>CALGJU010000049.1 GCA_937928685.1 uncultured Granulosicoccaceae bacterium | reverse complement strand
GAGGGATTCGAACCCTCGATGGAGCTATAAACCCCATACTCCCTTAGCAGGGGAGCGCCTTCAGCCACTCGGCCATCTCTCCGGAACGGGGAAGCTTATCTTCTGCGCAGATAAAGTCAAACCCTAAACGCAAAAACCGCCTAAAAGGCGGTTTCAAAACGGTCACACTTGGATATTAGATCAGATTTAATGCCAACAGACCCCTGACAGCGACAATTTCAGGTCAATTATTCAGTTTTCAGCCAGCGAGGGTGTTTTTCTGATCCTCGTCAAATGTCTCTGCATCAGCTGCCTCTTGAGACTGTTCAGGAGACTGTTCAGGCGCATGGGCAGCAGATTCCTGCTCGCGCTTGATCCTGTCGTAGATCTCCTCACGATGTACCGCCACTTCTTTCGGAGCATTTACTCCGATACGCACCTGATTACCTTTGACGCCGAGGACGGTTACCGTCACCTCGTCGCCTATCATTAATGTTTCACCGACTCGTCGGGTTAGGATTAGCATTACTTGCTCCAGTATTCTATGTGTCGGTATTCGGTTTAAGATTGCTTAAAAAATTATTGGCAATACCAGCTGCCTGTGACCACAATCTATCACCGCGATGTTCCGGTATCGCATACCTTATTCCAAGTTAGCGGCAAATGTTGGGATGGCTGGGGTATGTTCACAATGCGTTACAATACACCTGCTGGCAATTCATTGTTTAGTCACAAAGCTCATAGCAATTCGCTATTCGCGACACAATTAGACATACAAAATGCAGTTAATAACCGTCTATATTCTGCCTTCGAATGACTTACAGATTAACCACACAACAAAGTAATTACACCACATCACCGCACCAAAACTATTGCGAGTTCTGAGCCAGATCAAACTCGTCATGCAATGTGCGAACACCCAGCTCAAGATACTTTTCATCAACAACAACTGATATTTTTATTTCAGATGTCGAGATCATAAGAATGTTAATTTGTTCCTTCGCAAGTGCCTGGAACATTTTACTCGCTATACCAGCATGGGATCGCATACCGACACCGACAACAGATATTTTTGCAATATCTGATCGACCGGATACATCAGCGGCACCAAGCTCTTTAGCCACGGTGTTGACGATCTCACTGACTCTGTCATAGTCAATTCTATTCACCGTAAAGGTAAAGTCAGTGACATTGTCTCCAGAGATATTCTGCACAATCATATCAACTTCAATATTAGCGTCTGCAACAGCACCCAGAATCTGAAAGGCTATACCTGGCGTGTCAGGCACACCTCTGACAGTGATTTGAGCCTCATCGCGATTGAATGCAATGCCTGAAATAAGCGCCTGTTCCACAGCATCTTCCTCATCTAATGTGATTAGTGTTCCCTCGCCTTCTGTAAAGGAAGACAGTACTCGTAGGGCAACATTATATTTACCTGCAAACTCGACTGCTCTTATTTGCAAAACTTTTGAACCGAGACTTGCCATTTCCAACATTTCTTCAAATGTTATTCGATCAAGCTTGCGGGCATCTGACACAACACGTGGGTCGGTCGTATAGACACCATCAACATCTGTATAGATTTGACATTCATCGGCCTTGAGCGCCGCAGCCATGGCGACAGCAGAGGTATCTGAACCACCACGCCCAAGTGTGGTGACTTCACCCGCTTCGTTCACTCCTTGAAAACCCGCAAGCACTACCACGCAACCACTCTGAAGGTCTTTCATGACTGCTTCCGTATCAATATTGGTGATGCGCGCTTTATTGTGCGAGTCGTCAGTTTTTATTCCAGCTTGTGAGCCAGTGTATGAACGCGCTTCCTGTCCCAACTCAGCTAAAGCCATGCATAGCAATGCAGTGGTCACTTGCTCACCGGTTGAGACCAGCACATCAATTTCCCGAGGGATTGGTCTGGCACTGATTTCATTAGCCAGTGACAGCAATCGGTTGGTTTCACCGGACATTGCCGACACCACCACCACTACCTGGTGACCGTCTCGGGCTGTCTTGTAAACGCGCTCAGCCACGGCTTGAATGCGTTCAACAGTGCCAACAGAAGTACCGCCGTATTTTTGGACGAGTAAGCTCATACTGTATTTATCGAATAGCTAATTGAAGAATGAAAATGATTTAAGTGGCCGATGCAGACTGCATCGGGCCAAACCGGGTTGTTCGCGGCGCTAGTAGATACCTATTACAGCTTCTCTGTAATCCATTCAGCGACACTTGCCAGCGCCACAGCGAGATTTTCAGGCTGAGTGCCCCCTGCCTGCGCCAGATCCGGCCGACCGCCACCCTTGCCACCCACTTGTAGTGCAACATGGTTTACCAGCTCTCCGGCTTTAACGCGATCTGTCACATCTTTACTCACACCGGCAATTAATCTGACTTTGTCGTCTTCTACCGCCGCTAGAACGATCGCTGAACTGCCTAACTTGTCTTTCAGCTTGTCCATCGAATCACGCAGGCCCTTGGCGTCTGTATTCTGCATCTCAATCGCCAAAACTTTTACACCGCTGATGTCGACAGCGTCAGCGCTTAGACTATCTCCCGCTTTTGACGCAATGATAGATTTTAATCGATCCACCTCACGACTTAACTCGCGGTTCTGATCCGCCAGACCGGCGACACGTTCGTCAACTTTATCAAGCGGTGATTTGACACGATCAGCAATTTGCGAAAGAGTCACGTGTTCGTCGAGCGTTTTATCTATCGCTGCCTTACCAGTCACTGCTTCTATTCTTCGAACACCTGCCGCTACACCGGTCTCCCCGGTAATGCGTAACATACCTATATCACCGCAACGCTGCACATGGGTACCGCCACATAGTTCGACCGACTCCGGTCCAAGCTCAACCACACGAACGACGTCACCATACTTTTCACCAAACAATGCCATCGCACCTTTTTCTACCGCTTCGTCCATCGACATCTCTGTCGTACTAGCGGGCGCATTGGCCATCACCAATCCGTTCACCCACGATTCAATCTCTGTCAGTTCATCACGTGACACCGGCGCACCATGAGAAAAATCAAAACGCAAATTTCCCGGCGCGACCAATGAACCTTTCTGCTGTACATGATCACCCAACACCCGTCGCAAACCAGCATGTAACAAGTGCGTTGCAGAGTGGTTCTTCAATATATGACGTCGACGATCCGCATCCACTGACGCCGACAACTGATCACCCTTTGCAAGCACGCCCTGGGACAACACACCAAGATGCAGAAACGCAGTACCGGATTTCTGTGTATCAATCACTTCAAAGCGCACACGGTCACTGCTGAGCAATCCGCGATCACCCACCTGCCCGCCAGACTCACCATAAAATGGCGTCTTGTTAAGCACAACAACCACTGCCTGATCGTTATTTAACGTTCCGGAATCAATTGAATCAACCGCACTACCATCGACAAATATCTCAGCGACTTCGGCTTGTTCTTCATAGCTGTCATAGCCGGTGAATGTGGTCGTTGAGTTGGCAGATATCTTTGCCGTGCCAGCACTGGCAAACTGGCTGGCGGCTCTTGCACGTGTACGCTGCGCCTCCATGTGAGTTTCAAATCCGTCTGCATCTACTTTCAAATTTCGCTCACGAGCAATATCTGCGGTCAGATCAAGCGGGAACCCATAGGTGTCGTAGAGTTTAAATGCAGTTTCACCAGGTACCGTATCACCGCTTAGCTTTGCCAGATCATCTTCAAAAATTTTCATACCCTGGGTCAGGGTTTCGGCAAAGCGAACCTCCTCTGCCAGCAGCGCTTTTTCTACCTGACTGCGTGCAGCCACGAGCTCGGGAAATGCTTCTCCCATAAGATCCGCCAAAGGCACAACCAGCTTATGAAAGAACGGCTCATTTGCGCCTAGCTTGTGCCCGTGTCTTGCTGCTCTTCTGATTATACGACGCAGAACATAACCACGCCCTTCATTAGAGGGCAATACGCCATCAACAATCATGAAAGCACACGATCTAATATGATCTGCCACTACTTTAAGAGAGGGATTATCCGCATCATCAGAACCGGTAATGGCTTGCACGTCTTTCAACAACGAGGCAAACAGATCTATTTCATAATTACTATGCACATGCTGTAGCACAGCCGCCACTCGCTCAAGCCCCATACCTGTATCGACACTCGGCTTCGGCAACGGGGTCATGGTGCCATCCGCGGCCCGGTCATACTGCATAAAGACCAGATTCCAGATTTCTATATAGCGATCACCATCTTCATCAGGTGTACCCGGTGGGCCGCCAAATACTTCAGGGCCGTGGTCATAGAATATTTCTGAGCAAGGGCCACAGGGGCCGGTGTCACCCATTTGCCAGAAGTTATCTTTAGCGCCTATGCGCGCAATGCGCTCTTCCGGTACGCCGATTTTTTTTGCCCAAAGATCATAAGCCTCGTCGTCTTCTTCAAAAACGGTGATCCACAATTTCTCTTCAGGTAAGCCTAAATCCTGGGTTAAAAACTGCCACGCGTATTGAATGGCCTCTTCTTTAAAGTAATCTCCAAAACTAAAGTTACCCAACATTTCAAAAAAGGTGTGGTGACGCGCGGTATAACCAACATTTTCCAAGTCATTATGTTTACCCCCTGCACGCACACAGCGTTGCGAGGTAGTTGCCCGATTGTAGCCACGCTTTTCAGTGCCAAGGAAAAGATCTTTAAACTGAACCATACCAGCATTGGTGAACAACAGCGTCGCGTCGTTACCGGGCACCAGTGGGCTCGATTTTACAATCTCATGACCGTGGCCTTTAAAAAATTGCAGGAACCGGTCTCTTATTTCTGATGTACTTAGCATGTGATCGTTACTGTGTTGCTACAGTGAATATGGCTACAGAAGATAGCTATAGCTGAGAGCCATTCTCGACTTGAGAAGACGCGATTTCAAATTCCTTTATCGCAGATTTTATTTCCGATACCTCAAAACCACGTCGGAACAAATAACGCTGCATTTTTGCCCTGGTCTCGAAGTCTGCCTTGAAACCGTGACCGACCTGTCTGGCAAACTTTTTTTCCAATGCTTCAAAGGCTATCACGACCCAATCAGCTTCATTGGTGTTGATCGCCTCTTCTGTAATGGACTGCTCCAGGTGTCTGGCCTGTAAATCAGCCCGAATCTTGTTAGCTCCATAGAGACGGCTCACGCGCATACGCGTGTAGGCCTCTGCGAAGCGGACGTCGCATTGTAGCCTTTCCTCTGCCAGGTTATCCAGAACAGATGTGATCAGGTCAAGGGGTAGTTCACGTTGCAGGAGCTTTAGTTCGAGCTCTTTTCTGCCGTGTTCGCGACGCACCAACAGCCGCATAGCCCGCTCATAAACCACAGCGAAGGTAATGAGTGGGGGTTCCGGGCACTCGTCGGACGGGTCTTCGTGTGAGAAGAGATCAGTGCCGGATGACCCGGCACTGTCGTCTGCTTCATCGCTGTCGATGTCATCGGCGGCGAAGTCATCGTCTGCGAAGTCCGCTTTTGTTTTAACGGGCCAACGAGCTCGCTTCTGGTTAGCTTTTTTCGGGCGCTTCTGCCACATCTGGCTCAACTTCCTCTGCCTTGCGCTTCGGAGCCAGCAATTTTTCGCGCAAGGTAGCTTCAATTGCTTCCCGCATTTCAGGATGCTCTTTCATATAGTTGCGCACATTGTCTTTACCCTGCCCGATACGATCGCCGTTATAGCTGTACCAGGCGCCCGCCTTGTCGATCAGGTCGTGCTTGACGCCAAGATCAATCAGCTCACCTTCAAGTGACGACCCTTCACCATACAGGATCTCAAATTCGGCCTGTTTGAACGGAGGCGCCATTTTGTTTTTCACGACTTTAACGCGGGTGTCATTGCCGATGATCTCATCACCCTTTTTGATTGAGCCGATGCGTCTGATATCGAGTCGAACCGAAGAGTAGAATTTCAGCGCATTACCACCAGTGGTCGTTTCAGGACTACCGAACATGACACCGATTTTCATACGGATCTGGTTGATGAAAATGACCAGAGTATTAGAACGCTTAATATTGGCTGTCAGCTTACGCAATGCCTGGGACATCAGGCGCGCGTGCAGACCCACGTGATGATCACCCATATCGCCTTCAATTTCTGCCTTCGGCGTAAGCGCTGCAACCGAATCAACAACAATAAGGTCAACTGAACTGGACCGCACCAGCATATCAACAATTTCCAATGCCTGATCACCGGTATCCGGCTGAGATACCAGCAAATCATCAACATTAACACCGAGCTTAGCCGCATAGCCTGGATCCAACGCGTGCTCAGCATCGATAAATGCAGTGGTTCCACCGGCTTTCTGACATTCAGCAATGGCTTGCAGTGTCAGTGTGGTTTTACCGGAAGACTCAGGACCGTAGATCTCAACCACACGGCCTTTGGGCAGGCCACCAATGCCCAACGCGATATCGAGCGATAAAACGCCGGTCGAGATGACTTCAACATCCCGATTAATATCATCGCCCATGCGCATTACTGCGCCCTTGCCAAACTGCTTTTCAATTTGACCTAACGCTGCGTTTAGGGCTTTCTTTTTGTTGTCATCCACTGTTGGACACTCCTGGTTTACATCTGCCTGGATAAATTTAATTGGCTCGGTAGCCAAGCCCGAATTATCGCATAAAGGCAGTATGCTTCACACAGCTTTGTGCAAGCGATAAGCTGATAATTGACGCCATGAAAATCACAATGACTCAGATTCGATACACCTGATCAACAGTTGTAAAGCCTCATCTACAGTCTGCTTTCTCACCGATGCCCGATCACCGGAAAAGAGATGATGTTCTGCTACCACTGAGACCACAGCCGCGCCAGAAGCCATCTGATACGCACACCCGATCCAGACAGTGCCGACCGGTTTCTCGTCACTGCCGCCTGTTGGCCCGGCTACACCGCTGACTGAGATAGCGATAGTCGCCTCACTTCGTTCTAATGCCCCCTGTGCCATAGCTTGCACCGTCGCTTCACTTACGGCACCGTGCATTTCGAGCACCTCGCCTGACACGCCAAGCATTTGTTGCTTTGCACTATTGCTGTAGGTCACAAACCCACGGTCAAACCACACAGAACTGCCAGACACCTCAGTAAGTGCAGCGGCTATTAACCCGCCGGTGCACGATTCCGCGGTAGCCAGCAACTGGTTTTTGGCCAGTGCTAAATCCGCCAGATGATTGATGATTTTTACAGAGTCAGAGGAAATCATTCACGCCAGTGTACTTGTTAGTCGTCACAAGTCTATGTAATTGCACAAGCTCAGAATCAGCTTGCCTACTGTCTCGCACTGACGTGTCTTTGTAAGACGCCCGGGCTGCACGTTGGATACAATAGCGACATGAGCACCAGCACAAAAAACACCCACACCCCGATGATGCGGCAATATCTTGGGCTGAAATCCGAATACCCCGATACGATACTTTTCTATCGCATGGGGGATTTCTACGAATTGTTCTTCGAAGACGCCAGGCGCGCCTCAGAATTGCTCGGTATCACCTTAACCGCTCGCGGCACTTCCGGTGGCCAGCCGATACCGATGGCAGGGGTCCCGCACCATTCTGCCGAAGGCTATCTGGCGAAGCTCGTCGGTTATGGCGAATCAGTGGCTATCTGTGAGCAAACCGGTGACCCCGCTACCAGCAAGGGGCCAGTTGAGCGACAAATTGTCCGGGTGCTAACCCCCGGCACCGTCACCGACGACGCCATTCTTGATGATCGGCAGTCGTGCCTGTTAGCAGCCCTGACCACCGACGGCAAGCACTACGGCATTGCCAGTATTGACCTTGCTGTCGGTACCATTTTTGTCACTGAGTTTGAGTCTGAAACCTTGCTTCACGCAGAGCTCGCACGGTTGCGCCCCAATGAATTGCTGGTCGCAGAAAGCACAAGCAGCCATTTGGAAGAGCTTCAAAAACAGTTCACCGTTCGTGAACGACCACCGTGGCACTTCGATACCACCACAGCAACAGAACAGCTGTGTGAATTATTCGGCACCAAAGATCTACAAGGCTTTGGTTGCCAGAACCTACCTCATGCCACCGCCGCCGCCGGTTGCGTATTGCAATACGTACGCGAAACTCATCGTGGTGCACCACCCCATATTGAAGGCATCACCACAGAAGCACAGGCAGATGCTGTCACCCTGGATGCAGCCACCAGACGCAACCTTGAAATTGACTCAAGCATCAGCGGCCAGCCGGGCGCTACGTTAAAAGCCATCTTGGATAAAACCTGCACCAGCATGGGTAGCCGGCTACTAGCACGCTGGCTTAACCGCCCACTGCGCAGCCATAAAGCGTTAAACACCCGATTCGATGCAATAGACACGCTAATAGCAGACACCACCCAATACGATACTTTACGAGAATTACTCAGCGGCATTGCTGATATAGACAGAATTCTAGCCCGCATATCGATCGGCAGCGCCAGACCTCGTGACCTTCTCGGGTTGCGTAACAGCTTGCGCCGACTGCCTGATCTGCAAAAAAGCTGTGCCGCCACGACAGATAAATTACTCAATGAAATTGGTGATTGTCTTGATGGCTTTGATACAGAGCGAACACTACTAGACCGCGCGATCGACGACGAACCACCGGCCACACTAAAAGATGGTGGTGTTATAAAAACAGGCTTCGATGACGCGCTTGATGAACTCAGATCACTAAGCCAGAACGCTGATAACTTTCTCACGGAACTGGAAGTTCGTGAGCGGGAACGCACTGGCATTAACACACTTAAGGTCGGCTACAACCGGGTACATGGCTACTACCTTGAAGTCTCCAAGGCCAGCAAAGGTGAAATACCTACCGAGTACACCAGACGCCAAACCTTAAAAGGTGCAGAACGCTATATAACAGAAGAACTGAAGCAGTTTGAAGACAAGGTGTTGTCTGCTCGCGAGCGGTCTATGAATCGCGAAAAAACACTGTATGAAAAGCTTTTAACCGATCTTTCAAACAACTTGCCGGCTTTCAAACAATGTGCACGGGCAGTCGCTGAGCTTGATGTATTGTGCAACATGGCAGAACGGTCCATCACCAACCAATGGTCACGCCCCGGGTTCAGCGAATCATCTGGCATACGCTATAACGCCGGCCGACACCCGGTAATAGAAGCCACACTAAAAGACCCGTTTGTGCCTAATGATCTGCACCTGGATAGCAAGCGACGCATGTTGTTAATCACCGGCCCTAACATGGGCGGTAAATCAACTTACATGCGACAGACCGCACTGATCGTTTTGATGGCGCATATCGGCTGCCATGTACCGGCAAGTGATTGTGTCATCGGACCAATAGATCGTATTTTCACACGCATTGGCGCCTCTGATGATTTAGCCAGTGGCCGATCAACGTTCATGGTAGAAATGACGGAAGCCGCAAGCATTCTGCACAATGCCACACCACAGAGCTTTGTACTGATGGATGAGATCGGGCGTGGCACCAGCACCTATGACGGTCTGTCACTCGCCTGGGCATGTGCGGAAGCACTGGCCAAAAAGAACAAAGCGTTTACGCTATTCGCTACGCACTACTTTGAACTCACCTCGCTAGCTGAAACCCACGAAGCCATAGGTAACGTGCACCTTGATGCGGTAGAACACAACGATGAAATTGTGTTTATGCACAACGTAAAATCCGGTGCTGCCAACAAAAGCTACGGCTTACAAGTTGCCAAACTCGCAGGCTTGCCCGCAGCCACCCTGTCAAACGCCAGACAACGACTGGCTGCACTGGAAAACAATGATGTGGTATCAACACCGTTGACACCGGGAGTGCAAAGCCAGCAAATGGGCCTTTTTGACACTGGGCACCAGGCACTTGCAGACTATGTCTCTGAACTTGATCTGGACGACACCAGCCCGAGAGACGCGCTGAATCACCTCTATGAACTAAGCAAGCTGCTTGACAGCTAATGCCTGGCCCACTACCCACGCAGTGGCGGTGTTCAGCAATCAAAATGAGCGAAAAACTCATGCATGGCGTATCCACATACAGGCCGGCGTGATATCTTAGAAGGATGTCGAATTTCACCAAAGTAGGTTTAATAGCCAAAAGTAATGACCTGAGCGTTTCCGAAACGCTGAACAATGTCTACAACCTGCTAAAGAAGACCGGGCTCGAAGTCATGCTGGATTCCAGCACCCGCGGTTTGCTCGGCGGCCCGATCACAGTAGACATAGAGACCATTGGCAAAGAGTGTGACCTGGCCGTGGTCATCGGAGGCGACGGAACCCTGCTTCACGCTGCGCGTGAGCTGGTAGATGCGGACGTGCCGTTAGTCGGCGTCAACCGCGGCCGCCTGGGATTCCTGGTAGATGTGTCGCCGGAAGACGGCTTGCACGAACTGGTCAATATTATCGAAGGCGAATACCAGCACGAAGAACGCCTGATGCTGCACTGCCAATTGGCTCGTCGCGGTGAAATAGTGCATCAATCTCTGGCATTCAACGACATGGTGATGCGGACGAAAAACGTCCTGCAGATTATCGAATTTGAAATTTCTATAAACGGTAGCTTTGTGCTGTCGCAACGAGCAGACGGGGTCATTGTCGCCTCACCATCCGGCTCTACCGCCTATTCATTGTCTAGCGGCGGGCCAATTGTTAACCCGAATTTAGATGCTTTAGTTGTGCAGCCAATTTGCCCACATACGTTGAGCAGCCGGCCGCTGGTAGTGAGTGCAGACTCTGAAATTTCTGTGTTAATCACTGAAAAGAAAACCGTACATGCGCAGATGGTTAGTGATGGGCAGGTATATAATGACTTGCAGAATGAAGACATTATTGAAGTGCGCAGGCACGACAAGCCGATTCGCATCTTGCATCCGGCTAACTATGACTACCATCATATTCTGCGCGAAAAACTCAACTGGGGCTAAGCAGCATATTAAGTAGCTCGGCCGTTTACCCTGGCCATTTTTCCTTTGCCACATAGCCACCATAAAAAATATTAAGTACTAATGTTAGTTGCACTCAACGTAAAAGATTTCGCCATTATCACCCGCAGCTCTCTGGAACTGCAGTCTGGCATGACCACCCTCACCGGTGAAACAGGCGCGGGTAAATCTATTCTGCTTGGCGCGCTGGGCCTGGTGCTGGGTGATCGCGCCTCTCCAAACGCGGTCCGCGACGGCACTGAGCGCGCTGAAATCAGCGCTGTATTTGATGTCTCTGAAGTGAAAGACGCTGCCGAGTGGCTCAATGATCATTCAATGGATCAGGAAGACGAATGCATCCTGCGCCGTGTGGTATCGAAAGATGGCAAATCACGCGCCTTTATCAACGGCTCACCGGTGACGCTTCGCAACCTGAAAGAGCTCGGCAGATTGCTGGTGAACATCCACGGTCAACACGACCATCAACTGATTACCTCACCTGACAAACAACGCGACATTCTTGATGATTTTGGCGAATGCCAGAAGTTAATAAAAAACGTCCGTGACATATGGACTGAATGGAACAAAACTCACCGCTTAATCACCGGTGCAGAAGAACGATTGCAGGCACGCGGTGATCGACTGGACACACTGCGGTATCAGCTTCAGGAATTTGAAAAGCTCGCCATAGAATCCATAGACCTGGATGCCATAGACCTGGAGCACCGCAGACTGGCCAACGCCACAGAGCTTGGCGAACTAAGCAGTCGCGCGATGGACCTACTGCAAGATGATCCCAAATCTGCACTGGCACAGCTGGCACAGGTTGAAAAAGCCGTTGCAGAATTACTGGCACACGACAACACCTGCGCTGAAGTCGGAGAGCTCATTGTCTCTGCAAGAATTCAACTCGAAGAAGCAGCTGATGCGGTACGGCACTACTCGCACGGAATAGAGCCTCAACCGGAAAGGCTCAATGAAGTTGACGGCATATTGTCCAGCGCACATCAACTGGCCAAGAAGCATCAAATCGATACCAGTCAGCTTGCAGATTTTTCAAGCAAGCTCATTGAAGAGTTTAAAGAGCTCGAGTCAATGGACGGATCCATTGAGTCACTCAATACAGAGCTTGAAAAACTCACCACAGAATACAAAGCGGCGGCAAAAAAACTATCCAACAAACGCAGCAAAGCGGCAAAGCAGCTGGAAAGTTATTTAACCAAAGCCATGCAAACTCTCGGCATGAAAGAAGGCAAGTTCGCCATCGATTGCAACAGTAAGCCGACTGACACGCCATCGATAAACGGACTTGATCACGTGCTGTTTAATGTCAGTGCCAACCCGGGCGCCGCACCACGCCCCATGAGTGATGTTGCATCTGGCGGAGAACTATCGCGCCTGAGTTTAGCCGTACAACTGATCACCTCCGAACGTAACCGCGTACCGACCCTCATCTTTGATGAAGTGGATACCGGCGTCGGTGGCGGGGTCGCAGAAACAGTCGGACAACAACTGCGGAAACTTGGCGATCGCTGTCAGGTGCTGTGTGTCACCCACTTGCCTCAAGTGGCAGCCCAAGGACACCAGCACGTAAAGGTATCTAAAAAATCCAGTGATAATAAAACCCTGGCGGAATCCAGAACCCTGACTCAAAAAGAATCGCTGGAAGAAATTGCTCGCATGCTCGGAGGGGTAAAAATCACCAAACGCACACTTGCTCACGCCAAAGAGATGCTGGCTGCTGTAGAGGATTAGCGCGCATGTCACTACCTACACCAGCGGCTACAAGCGCCGGTATGCCGCAATAATAATCAGAATGCAACCACCGGGGCACACTGCTTTGGGTACACTGCATTTGTACAACCAAGGTAGACGACATTGAAAACGCGTACGCTATTACTGATTGCCCTCATCCCTCTATTTTCATCACTGCAAGCCTGTGGTTCCTGGTGGTTGCCACGGCCGCACAAAATAGATATCCAGCAAGGCAATTTGCTTTCTCCTGAAGCGATAGCACAAGTCACCGTTGGTATGAACAAGAGTCAGGTTGTAAGTCTGATTGGCAACCCGCTGACTTCCAATAAGATCAACCCGAACCGTTGGGAATACATTTATAGCACCAATCGCTCAGGGGAAAGACCCAACGTTAAGCGTTTATCTCTGGTATTCCAAAATGAAGTGGTCGCTGATCTTGAGAGAGATGGACTGCCAGCGGTACCGGCCGCAGATTCCCAGTAGCCGCAGCACATCCACTTCATTTTTTTGCAGCCTCGCTCTGGCAACCTCGCCCTTACAACCACGCCCTGGCAACCTCGCTCTAGCAAACCTTTTTTACTTTGCCGCCTTTATGGCATTAGGCTTTTTTGGTCTTTTTTGGGACGCTTGTGATTCTGCTCGCGCGCGCCGCGCTTCCATTGGATCCAGCAACAAGCTCCGATAGATCTCCACCCGGTCTCCATCGCGAAGCACGGTATCGTACTGAACCCGTTCGGCGTAAATACCCACAGGGGTCACTCCAACTTCTATATCCGGATAATCTTGAAAACCGCTTGCGAGAACCGCATCCTGCACGGTGGACTGATCTGCTAACACCAGCGGCACAATCTTTTGCTCTGCCACTGTGGCATAAACGACTTCAACTTTAATATTTACATCTGTCATGAATATTGTTGTCGAGCGCGTGTAACGAACGCATCTACCAGGCGCGCACAGATTTCCTTGAATACAGGCCCAACAGTTTTTTCTAATATCAGACTGCCAAAGCTGAACTCAATATCGAAGGTTACCCGACAACCGCTGTCTCCAATAGCATCAAACTGCCATCGGCCCTGTAGCTGACGAAACGGGCCCTCCACAAGCGACAGCTTTATTTGTTCATCCGCGGTTAATTCATTGCGGGTGGTAAAGTGTTGTTTCAACGGCCCTTTACTGATATCAACGCGCGCCACCCGAACAGACTCAGTGTCTTCGAGCACAGCACCATCACTACACCAGGGCAGAAACTCAGGATAGGCCTCAACATCATTGACAAGCTGGTACATCTGTTGCGCAGTGAAAGGTACAAGCGCGCTGCGCTGAATGGTCGGCATCAAGCATCGTCCGGCTATAAAAAGGTTATACTTTAGATTATGGCTAATCGTAAGAAAAATAAAGGCGACAAATCAGAATCTTCCCGCATTGCGGTAAACAAGCGTGCCCGCCACGACTATCAGATTGATGATACCTACGAAGCCGGTATGGAGCTGATGGGCTGGGAAGTAAAAAGCATGCGCGCTGGACGTGTACAACTCACAGAAAGTTACGTGTTTATCAGAAACGGCGAAGTCTGGTTGTACGGATGCCATATCACCCCCCTGCTGTCCGCCTCTACCCACGTAGTCGCCAACCCGATGCGTGATCGCAAACTGCTGCTACACCGTGCAGAGATCGGCAAACTGATCGGCCTGGTAGATCGAAAAGGATTTACCCTCATCCCTTTAAAGCTGTACTGGAAACGGTCAAAAGTAAAAATAGAGATCGGGCTGGGCAAAGGTAAAAAGACTCACGATAAACGTGCCTCTGAGAAAAATCGTGATTGGGATCGTGAAAAGCATCGCATCATGAAGCAGAAGTAGCGGCGAGCTGCCCGAAAAACCCACCGCGTAGCAATAGCAATAGCAGCCCCATGATAAACCCGCCAGCGTGAGCGAGCGATACCTAAATATGTAATGCCGCTCAAGCCTCCCGCACAACACCGACAACTAAAAATCGACGGGCTACTCTGGCTCTGAGCCACTTGTGCAACCTGACGCGATAGGTAATTACCGCTTGAGACGTGAGCGATTTTGCGTGCTGGATACCCGTCGCTTACGCTGGCGGGCTTATCATCGGACAGCAAAACCGGGAAAATCAAGTAGCCTCAGCTACCGCTCCCAATGCAGTCCAAACACACCCGTCGCTTCCTACCTCTTCAAGCTTTTTAAGGTACTCACTGTGTGCTTTAAGCGCATCTGCATCAGCCTGCACGACTCGCAGCGGAGGATGACTGCCGGCATCAAACAGGGGGCCGTCATACTGGCGCTTTGAGCTATCCCCATCCACAGATTCAAAACCCAAATCGGACTGGCCGCCCGTCATGGTCAAATAGACTTCGGCAAGAATCTCGGAATCAAGCAAGGCGCCGTGAAGCTTTCGGCGGGAGTTATCTATACCTAGCCGTCTACACAACGCATCAAGGCTGTTGCGTTGTCCCGGATATTCCTTGCGGGCCAGGATCAGTGAATCTACAACACCTGCACAAATGATATCCATACGGGTGTTAGCTTTACACAAGCGAAATTCATAATCGAGAAAAGCGACATCAAACGCAGCATTGTGAATAATCACTTCTGCGCCTTCAACGTAGCTTAGAAACTCATCGGCAACATCAACGAAACGCGGCTTATCGGCCAGAAACTCTTCGGTAATTCCATGCACTTCCATCGCACCAGCGTCAATGGCACGATCAGGCTGCAGGTACTGATGGTAGTGATTACCGGTTAAACGACGATCGACAATTTCGACCGCACCGATCTCAATGATTCGATGGTTCTGGGTAACTTCAAGACCGGTAGTTTCTGTATCAAGAACTATCTGTCGCATAATGCTTTGTCGCCCTGTGCCTGGTCTGATTAGCACGTGAGTTCACGCGCTGGCAAAACTCAGCATTTTGTCATGTAGGGTCGTTGCTGTCACTATCACGGTTAGCGGCTGTGCGCCCTGACCGCTGTGCAAATGCACCGGTCACCAGCCTTCCGCGCGGCTTGAGCCATTGTTGACGCGAAAGTGTCATTGGTACAGATTGCTTGCGCGCATGAATCAGGTAGACGCCACCGGCAAATCCCAACAGCTTTTGCATTTTTTCAAGGTGACGGGTTTTGCGCAACAGCCCGACCCGATTGACTGGCGGTCGTAAAAAAACCGTTTCTGTGGCCACTATTCGAAAACCCAAAACAGACAGCCAATCCTGCACACGGGCACGCCCGTAATTCTTTCCACTCCACGGCACCGACCGGCCAAACATTCCACGCACCCCGAACGCACTGTAGGGATTAAAGCCCATTACCAGTAAATGACCATCGGCAGTCAGGATGCGATCTGCCTCTCGCAAGGCGGCGTGCGGGCTTTCGCAAAACTCAAGCGCGTGCGGGTAGAACACCAGATTCACACAATCAGAGCTAATCGGCAAATGCTCGACATCAGCGGAGATATGAGAGTTAGATTCTTGCGCGAAGCTATCAATGACCAAACGCCTGTGCAGCCCCGCACTGGCGAGCAATTCACGCCCGGGCGCGATCTGCCCCACCTGCACGCCCTGGTAGCCGAAGATGCCCGGCAGAATGTCGTCAAACTTGGCTGCTACGGTGTCTAGCACCGCATTGCCAAGCGGCGTCTCATACCAGGCACGCAAATCCGGTTGAGCAGCTCCCCACTGAGGAGAAGTTTTACTGAATTTTTTCATAAACCCAATATACTCCTTTACGGGATGGTTTTTCGTAACAGACCAGCACAACAAAGATCCTGCAGGTTCCAGGATCTAAAAAATAACCCACAGCAATATTCTTGAGAAACAATAAGTTGTCCAACCCACTCTCGACACTAACACAACTGACGCTGATCGCCACACTTGCCGGGATCAGCTTTCCAGCCAGTACTCTGGCGACCAACGCACTCGATAGCGCCGGTCACCACGAAAAAATTCAGCCGGAACACGCTATTGCGGTGATTAAATCTGATTCTCTAGTGCAGAATTCCGATTTTCTGCCATTGTCACTACTTCACGAAAGTATGTGGGAAAGACTCAGAGCGGAATTCGAATTTTCCCGGATTGATAACAAGCGCGTCGACAAACAGATCGATTTCCTGCGTTCCGGCTTAAGATCACTGCACAGCAATCTGATAGACGCCGGCCCCTATCTTTTCCACATCGCTGAACAACTGGAACGCGCCAATGTGCCGCTTGATATTGCCCTGTTGCCGTTGATTGAAAGTGCGTTCAATCCAATGGCGCTTTCAAGCCAAAGCGCCGTCGGTATCTGGCAATTCATTCCTGCTACTGCCAACCACTACGGACTATCGACCGGCAAGCACTACGATCAACGCAAAGATGTTATGGCCTCCACGACCGCAGCAATTCGTTATCTGAAAGATCTTCACCGCATGTTTGATGGCGATTGGATGCTCGCACTGGCCGCCTATAACACCGGCCCTGGCAACGTTCGCGCCGCCATGCGCAAAGCCGTTAAACGCGGCAAAGATCCTGTGTACTGGAACTTAAAGTTGTCACGCGAAACATCCAACTACGTGCCACGCCTGATCGCCGCCACAAAAATGATCAGCGATCCCGGAAAATATGGATTGACACTGCCGGCACTTGCAAATCGCAAACAAATTGAATCAGTAGCGATTGGCAGAAGAATATCCCTGACACAAATCGCTGACCTCACCGATGTGTCTATTGAAGAAATTACTGCACTTAACATCGGGCTGCACCAAGGCCTGACCCCACCGAATGGGCCGCACACTCTGACACTGCCGGTAGAAGCCACACAACCACTACTTCGCGCACTTAAAAAGCTCAAACGCCAACCACTGGTAAGTCACCAGTCCCATCTGGCTTTGGTCAGTCGTGAGGTCAGCGATGCCTTCGTTATCGACAGTAGCCTGCATAACCCCGAGGCTGACACTGAAGGCGACTCCTACATGCCATTCAAGAAATACGAATACAATACTCACGTGGTGCAGCCCGGTGATAATTTGTGGAAAATCTCCCGTCTGCTCAACGTTGACGTAGATACTCTTCGTGAGTGGAACAATCTTGAGGAAGGCCAGAAAAGTATTCAGGCAGGAGACAAACTTCGAGTCGCTACTCTGAAGACTGAGAACATCGATCCAAAAGAAGCAAAACTGATGAACTACCGCGTTCAACCCACCGACACCCTGGTCACCATTGCCAACAAGTTCGACCTGCATATTGGTGAAATTAAAAAGTGGAATCAGTCCCTCTGGCGCAAAAACTACGTACAGGCTGGCCAAACACTCCGAATTCCAGCCAATATTCCGTAAACCGCAGGCGCTTATACGTGGGGCGGCGGCAGTAGCCTCCGCTTATGGACAGACGCCCGCTAACAAATCAGCTTGTGCAAAAGCTACTGAATCGACATCTCCGACACCTTCTATCAGCCTGGCAATATTGCTACCCTTTGTGCTCGCTGATTCTGGCGATTACCTTTAGCTTTGGTGGAAGCCTACAAGCCATGCCTCAACTTCTAATACACAGTGAATCTGGTGACACCAGCTCCCTGTCGATCAACGATGACACTATTACCATTGGCCGCCGCAGAAGCAACGCCTTGTGCCTGCCACACCTGTCTGTCAGCGGGCATCATGCACGCATCGTTCAGGAAAATGGCTGTTCGCTAATAGAAGATCTAAAGAGCACCAATGGAACCATAGTGAACGGTGAAAAGGTTAAACGTCAGGTACTCGTGCATCTGGATGACATCACTATTGGCAGTTATCGAGTTTCATACACGGAAACCTACACCAAACCGACTCGCAGTATTGGCTCTGAGAACGTCACACCCCTCACGTCAATCATGCCGATAATCGACCCGACTCTGGCCGTCGAGCCAGACGACATCGCAATTATCAGGGTCAACTCCGGCAACAAGGCCGGAAGTGTCGTGGCACTCGAAAAGCCCGTCACTACTGTCGGCAAAACCGGCGGCAGCCTGGGTGCAATATCAAAAAAATCAACCGGCTATTACTTCCTGCCGATGGCCGACCTGGACACCCCTATCAGACACAATGGCAAAGGCCTGATGCCACAAGTAGAAATCAAGCTAGTAGGTGGTGACCTACTAGAGATTAGCGGCGAGCAACTGGAATTCGTGCACCCCTATAGCTCCTGACCCGCCACATCAAAGAAACCCCGACGCGTGAGCGAGTGGACATGCCCGCACATCAAAGGAAACCCGACGCGTGAGCGAGTGGCATGCCCGCACGTCAAAACCAAACCGACACCTAAGCAAGCCGATCATACCCAACACGTCAAAAGGAAACCCGACGCGTTAGCGAGTGGCCAGCTACCCACAAGTCAAATCAGTTTTCAAAAACACCAGTCGACAAGTAACGATCACCACGATCACAAACAATAGACACTATTAAACTATTTTCTGTTTGCTCTGATATTTTTAATGCCGCCGCCAAAGCACCGCCTGACGAGACACCACAAAATATTCCTTCCACCGCAGCCAGCTCCCGAGCATAGTGCTCTGCCTCTTCCTGGCTAATATCTAAAATGTTATCTACCCGTTCCGGCTCATAGATTTTAGGCAGATAAGCCGCAGGCCAACGACGTATACCGGGAATATTCGAATTCTCAGTCGGCTGCGCTCCGACAATAGTGATGTCGGGGTTTTGCTCTTTTAAATAGCGGGAACACCCCATAATGGTTCCAGTGGTTCCCATCGATGATACAAAATGTGTGATTTGTTGATCGGTGCCATACCATAGCTCTGGCCCTGTCGACTTATAGTGAGCCGCGGGGTTATCCGGGTTGGCGAACTGATCAAGCACAACGCCTTCTCCATCATCAGACATTTGCTGCGCCAGATCACGAGCGTATTCCATGCCCTGATCTTGTGTAACAGAAATCAATTCTGCACCATAAACTGACATCGTAAGACGACGCTCTGCACTCATGTTGTTAGGCATAATCAAACGCATTTTATAACCGCGCATTGCCGCCGCCATGGCCAACGCGATACCGGTGTTTCCACTGGTCGCCTCTATCAGCGTGTCACCGGGTTTTATATCACCTCTCTGCTCGGCAGCGGTAATCATGTTAATTGCCGGTCGATCTTTCACAGAGCCGGCGGGATTATCACCCTCGAGCTTTACAGCCAAACGGTTGCCACGGTCGTTTTCACCAATCCGCTGCAGTTCAGCCAATCGCGTATTGCCTACCTGGCACGCTAACGATTTAATTTGTGGTGATTTACTGTTCAATGTCTTTAACATTTTGTCTTTAACATTTTTTTGATCTATTGAACCTTATCTATTGAACCTTAGCGATGCAATCTGATGCGAGGGTGAAAACAGCTTATTTCATAGACGCCAATTGTTCGAGCCCGGTGGCAATCCAACGAACTAAGCCTTCGTCTTCTAACATAACAGATTCCGTAAACGGATCCAGCATATGACAGTTTTCCATGCCACGCAGCCAGGTGATTTGGCGTTTGGCCAATTGCCGGGTAGCTGCCACCGCACGATCGGTCATCGTTGGCTTATCACATTCATCAGCAAGATACTGCCACATTTGTCGATAACCAACGCAGCGCATGGAGGGTAGATCAGCATGCATCTGCGGAAGCGCTTTTAGCGCCTGTACTTCTTCTTCAAAACCTTCGTTCAGCATCAAAGTAAATCGGCCCGCTATTCGTGCATGCAGCTGTTTACGGTCTTGTGGAAACAGACCGATATTATAGAAGTGATAATGCTGCGGTTGCGAACGTTGATTTTGTAAACTGCTCAACGTGGCACCTGAAATATCGAACACTTCAAGCGCACGCATCACCCGCTGCGGGTCATTGCTATGAATACGATCAGCACTTTCAGGGTCAACTTCCTGCAACCTTTTATATAAACCCTGCTGCCCATGCAACTCTGCATATTGAACCAGACGCTCACGAACTATCGGATCTGAAGAAGGCAGGTTTGACAAGCCATGCCATAAGCTTCGAAAGTACAACATGGTACCACCAGCCAAAAGCGGTATCTTATTTAGAGAATGAATTCGTCTGATTTCAGCATCTGCATCTTCAAGAAACTTTGCGACCGAATACTGCTCCCACGGATCAACCAAATCAATCAGCGCATGAGGTGCTCGCCGTAGTGTTTCCGCATCAGGCTTGGCTGTGCCTATATTCATTTGACGATACACCTGAGCACTATCAACACTGATAATTTCCAGTGGATAGTGGTCGAGCAACTCAATAGCTTTGTCTGTTTTACCGGCAGCCGTCGGCCCCAGCAGACAAAGAACCGGCAGTGTAGAATTTTCGCTCACGTTTAAGATAACTTGTTAATCCGGGTTAACGCCCACGCAGGAAAAAATCATTAAGCTGCTTCACACTGAACTCTATCCAGGTGGGCCTGCCGTGATTACACTGACCACTGTTGGGCGTTCTCTCCATCGATCGCAATAGTGCATTCATTTCTGTTGTGGTCAATTTTCGATTGGCTCTTACTGAACCATGACACGCCATTAACGACAGCAGTTTATAGATCTCCTCACGGACGCGTTCACTACTTCCATGTTCTACCAGATCTGACAACACATCGCGCAATAGTTGCTCAGCATCTGCAGATTGCAGCTCAACCGGAATGGTACGAATTAACAGTTGCGCCGGACCACGGTTATCTACCTGCAGACCAATACTGTTTAGCGTATCTGAATGCTTTTCTGCCAGCACCGCCTCTTGCTCACTTACGTGTACGGTAAGAGGCAGTAACAACGGCTGTGATCTTACCGATCCCTGCTCGTACTGATCCTTTAAACGCTCATAGGTGATTCGCTCGTGGGCGGCGTGGGCATCAACCATCACCAGCCCCTGATGACTTTGAGCCAAAATAAAAGCACCATGTAAATGTGCTACTGCAAAACCCAGTGGCGGAAACTCTTCCGCCTCCAATCCTTCTGCGATGGAACCACCCGCCTGCGCACCATTACCACCAGACACCAGGTCACGATAAATTTCACCATGCTCCTTAACAGGCAGTGCCATATTGGATTGTTGAGGAAACTGCGTATAACCCGAACCGGGCGGGCGCCGTTGACCAGAATCACTAACCGCTGCAGCGGCTGAAAATGCCTGCGCAACCGGCGCACCAGCCATGGCCACTTCTGCCGAGGCAGGTTCATCCGGCGCCCCCGCTTTTTGCACCACTGTGCCTGAGGTCACAGTGGCAAGTGCCTCCTTGACACTGGCTGAAACAAAGCCATGCAGCCGCCTGCTATCCCGGAAGCGAACTTCAAGCTTGCCCGGGTGCACATTGACATCCACCTCACGCGGGTTCATCTCAAGGTAAACTACATAAGCCGGCTGGCGACTGTGGTAAAGCAAATCACTATAAGCATGCTTAATCGCATGCGATATCGTTTTATCTCTAATCATCCTTTGATTAACATAAAAGTATTGCATGTCTGCCTGACTGCGCGAAAACGTAGGCTGCGCAAGCCATCCATGCAAACACAGATCATCTGATTCTCTGTAAAAGTACAGCGCGTTCTGCATAAACTCCTGACCCAGAACACCTTGCAGTCTTTCAGCGCTTGCGTGTTCCATGCTCTCTATTTTTTCACTCTGATCAGCCTCACTCTGCGCTTTACTATCAGAGTTATTGGCAATGGCGGGCCAGCGCAATAGTTGCTTTTGATTGTGAGTAAGCGTAAATCCAACATGCCAGGCACCCAATGCAATTCGTCTGATTGCATTTTCAATATGATTAAGCTCTGTTTTATCAGTGCGTAAAAATTTGCGCCGTGCAGGCACGTTAAAAAACAGATCCGCGACTTTAACGGTAGTGCCCTTTTGATGAGACGCTGGCTTCTGTGTGGTTTGACCGGTGGTGCTGTCAAAGTGGACTTCAAGACCATGCTCTGCCCCATCGGTTCTGGACGTCAGCGTTAACCTTGACACTGCGGCAATACTTGACAACGCTTCACCACGAAACCCCATGGTCCGCACGTCAGTTAAATCATCGAGCGAGGCAATCTTACTGGTGGCGTGACGGCACAGTGCGAGTGGCATCTCATCAGACACAATTCCACTGCCGTTATCGCGAATTTTTATCAGTCGCACACCGCCGTTCTCGAGCTCAATATCAATCTGGGTCGCGCCCGCATCAATACTGTTTTCAAGGAGTTCCTTTACGATCGACGAAGGTCGATCAATCACTTCGCCCGCAGCAATCTGGTTGATCAGATGGTCAGGTAGTTGTTGAATCGGCATGGTGACATCCGGAGGTGATGCGGCATTTTACTTGGTTACGTCCATCAATGCATTGGCTAGTGTACTGGAACAAATAGAGTGTGCATTTGAGAGCTTGTCATTTGGTTTGCAACAAGGCGAAGCTCGCAGGCAATAGTTATTCTCTTTTCAAGAGCTTCAACGCAGTGGCAAGCCAAATGCCGAGCTCCCGCAGGGGCGATTA
>CALGJU010000048.1 GCA_937928685.1 uncultured Granulosicoccaceae bacterium | reverse complement strand
GTTTCGCCGTCAAATAGATGCACATGCTGGAGGTCCGGCTGAAAATATATTTCATCACCAGGTGCCCACATTATCCGCTCACGGGAAATAGAGCAGACATCCTGCCCTGCGAGTTTTGCATACACATGTATTTCAGGACCAGTCGGCTCAACCACTCTCACAACACCGGGTTCTGTTTTTAGCCTTTCAACACCATTGCCAAATGGCATCGGCGCTTTCGCCGCTATCAGGTGTTCCGGCCTTATACCGTAGAATATTTTTTGACCTGCGTAAACGTTCGAATCGGCAGGCAATGGCAAGCACAACGAATCGCGCATGGCGTATAACACACCATCATCCTCAGCGACCTGGCATTCGATAATATTCATTCCCGGGGATCCGATGAACTGCGCCACAAACAGGTTGTCCGGGCTATCGTAGATATCCATCGGTGAACCACTTTGCTCTATCCGCCCATCACGCATAATGATCACTTCATCCGCCATTGTCATGGCTTCTATCTGGTCGTGAGTAACATAGACAGTGGTGGTCTTGAGTCGCTGATGAAGATCTTTAATTTCAGTACGCATCTGAACACGCAGCTTGGCATCAAGATTCGACAACGGCTCATCAAATAGAAATACATCCGGATCACGAACTATGGCACGCCCCATTGCCACTCTCTGGCGTTGCCCGCCGGAAAGCTCCTTAGGCAATCTATCGAGATAATCATCAAGGCCCAGTATGGAAGAAGCCCACGCGACCTTTTCATCCTGCACCTTTTTATCAACTTTCTTAAGGCGCATGGAAAAGGCCATATTTTTACGCACGCTCATGTGCGCATACAACGCATAGTTCTGGAACACCATGGCAACATTTCTATCTTTCGAATGAATATCATTCACTCGCACATCATCAAAATAGACATCACCGGAAGATATTGATTCCAAGCCTGCAATCATACGTAGCAGTGTGGATTTCCCACAACCTGATGGCCCTAATAGAACAACAAATTTGCCGTCTGCAAATTCAAGATCAAGCGTGTGCAGGACCTTGACGGAACCGTATTGCTTTTCCAGTTTGGATATTTTTACTGAGGCCATAACGCTCTAGATTTGTAGGTGGCTAACACTGCAGGTTGTCTACAGAAAGGTAAGTGTTCAGGGCATACATTTTTATTTAAATTTCGCTCCGCCCATAACGGGCAGAGCGAAATAGCTTACCACCTAGCCCAGCTCTGCCTCATCGACAACACCGTCGACCAGCTTGGCAATCTTATCCATACACTTTTTCGCATCGCCATCATAATCCTGACCGGTAAGCAGCTTACCCAACTCGGTCGGAATTTCATTGTTGGCAACACCTGCCCAGATCGCCACGTCAGGCTCAGAGGCCATAACGTTGTCGATTGTCCATTTCACTGTATCAAGGTGACGTGTTGTGCCACTTCCGACTCGATCTTTTCTTTCGACAATTCTTGGATCTACATATGAAGAGTCACGCATCGGTGCGAAGCCACCAGCAAGTGTGCAACGAGTCATGATATCTTTTGAACAGGCCCACTGTAAAAACAACCACGCAGCTTCCTGGTTTTTAGAGTATCTGGAAAGAGCGATACTCGAACCACCTTGATGACCCCAGTTTGGAATCTCACCAAAACCCACATCATCACGTGATCTAAGAGAGGCAGGTCCCTGCAAAGGCTTAGTCATTTCCCAAAGACCTTTGACTTCTGAGTCATCTGCATTCCAGCCAGGGAAAAATTCCGCCCAGCTTTGACACATGGCGATCTGGCCTGAAGCACCCATCTGCCACTGACCATCCCAGGTAGAGGTAACAGAAGCAGCAGGTGAATTCTTCAGCAGATTCATATACCACTCAAGACCTTCAACGCCCTGTGCGTCATTACCTGAGAAGTTTTTGTCAGCACCGAAGATAGAACCGCCGTGCCCCCATACCGCCTGAGTCCAATCGCACTCAAGTGAATAGTGACCGGATTTGGCTTGTAAGCCTGTGCCGTAGATATTATTTTCCTTTTCAGCAGCACTAATTAACTCAACCGCTTTAGTGAACTCTTCGTAGGTGGTTGGCACTTCAATGCTGTGCTTTTCCAATATATCTTTGCGATACATTAACGTGAAAATAGGGATATCAAACGGTAAGCCGATCCACTTGCCCTCGTACTCGCAAATACCTTCAACCAGTGGCTTGGAAAAATCATCAAAATCAAACCCCGGCATTGCCAGATCAGGGTTTGAATCGTAGTACTCAACCGGATCAACTGTGTCAGGTGAAAATGTTGATGTCCAGGCCTGATCAAGATAATAAATATCGTAAGTACCTAACTGCCCCTGCACGTCTTGTGTTGCTTTAGCCAGTACCTGCTCCAGTGGCACAATTTCAATTTCAACATTGATCCCTGTGAGCTCAGTAAACTCACCTTTAAGCTCATTTAAAATATTCGTCGGTGGTGTGGCCTCTGACGTATAACGAATAGTCGTGCCTGCATAAGGCTTGCCCGCATCACGCAGGAAGTCGGCAACCTCTGGTGGCGTTGTGTTTTCGGCGGCGTGAGCCATGTTGCCAAAGAATGGCCGCGAGGTCCCTAACATTCCCGCGGAGTATGCAGACAGCCCGACTCCTGCAACGCCCATTTTCTTTAAAAAGGAACGCTTTGACATTCGTCCCGCTGTATAAGCATTCGCGCTGTCTACGATAAAGCTTTGCTTTTGATATCTTTTAAAATTCACTTCTTTTTCCTCATTTGAAGTAATAGATGCTTACAGCATCAGTCTTTTATGGCACCCATAGTCAACCCCCTTACCAAGTGATTTTGGACAAGGAGTATGAATATGAACCCGGGGATGATTGCTGCCGTTCCCAGTGCCGAGATATAACCCCACTCTGATCCAGTGGAAGTCACAAAGGTGGTAATCTTTACAGGTATGGTTCTTATCGTGTTGGTTAGAAACAAAGACAGAATGAATTCTGTCCACGAAAATATAAAACATAATACTGCTGTGGCCGCTATGCCGCCCCTGATCATTGGCAACACCACAAGGTAAAAACACTGGAATCGTGTTGCGCCGTCTATCATTGCAGCCTGATCAATCTCAATAGGCACGTCATCAAAGAAAGATTTCAGCAGCAGCAAAGCGATAGGAATATTAATTAGGGTATGAGCGATGATAATCCCTAAATGGGTATCTCTGAGGCCCAGGTCATGAAAGATAAACACCAACGGAATAATGATTGCGATAGGAGGTAAAAATCGCTGTGACAGCACCCAGTTAAGGTATCCCTGTGACCCCCAGAATTTCAATCGTGATAATGCATAACCTGCCAACAATGCGATAAACGTTGCCAGAAACGTCGATGAAATTGCAATAATAAGGGACGACATGATTGAACCACGTCCGTCGTAAGCACCCTTACCACTGGTCCCCATAGAAGTACTCTGCCCGGTCATAAGACTATTTTTTTCACCACCCAGCACCGTTACCCGATAGTTGTCAAATGTGGGTTTAAAATCAAAGACCACCACCCGGTCTTTGTTGAATACTGCTGATATTGGCTTGATTGACGTCAGTGCGAACCATGCAATAGGAAATACAAACACAGCGACAACAAACAGAGAAACAAGATAGCGGAGTACACTTTTCAACGTTGATGATCGCATTAGAATCTGATCTTAAAGACTTTAATAAAAACAGTTGACACCACCAGCACCAGAATCAAAGTGGCCAACGCCACTGTCGACGCATACGAAAAATTAGCGCTCTTAAAGTAAACAGTGCCTGCATAGGCTGTGAGCGTTTCTGTGGCTGTTCCCGGCCCGCTGTCGGTCATGACTTTGACATAGTCAAAGATACGAAATAGATCGATACCACGAACCAGCACAGCGAGCGCAATGATCTTTGACATCATGGGCAAGGTCAGGAAAAAGAAAGATTGAAATGCTGTCGCGCCATCAATTGATGCGGCTTCAAAGGGTTCTTTGGGTAGCGCTCGCAAGCCTGCCAACATAATCAGCACCATAAATGGCGTCCACTGCCAAACATCAGCGACTATCACCCCCCATAGTGCGGTCGATCCACTACCAAGGATCGGGTGATCAGGCGATAAGAGGTTTACACTATACAGCGCGTTACTGATCACTCCGAATGAGCTGTCATACATCAACAGGAACATCATTCCTGTGACGGCGGGCGGCACCACAAGTGGCAGTGTCATCAACGCTCTGAACAACCCAAAGCCACGACGATCTGAATCAAGCAACAGCGCGATCAACATACCAAGCACCAGCTGTATGGTCAGTGCAATGGCTGCGTAGGTAAAAGTTACTTGCACCGCGTCCCATACGCGCTCATCACCGAGCAACTTATTCCAGTTCCACGCTGGCAGGAATTTCTCCGTACGAGTGGCGGGGTTGCGTTTGAAAAATGACAACCAAAGCGAATAAAGTACCGGGTACAGGCCAAACACCACCAAAATCGATGTCACCGGGAAGAGCCAAGGCAGTGGATGCTCCGATGTAAGCCAGCGCGGCAATCTTCCTTTGCTGGCTTGCCGAACTTGCGCACTACCCATAGATTTCCAACCCTCGCTACTGGAAAATTTTAATTTATTGTTATTCAACAACTTACAGGTATACCCTGGTGCAAAACCAACACCGCCCCTCCTGCGAGTTACAAATGTTACGCAAGCGCGACATAAGTACCTACACATTACACTTCTATGAAACAGTTTTGCAAGATTCTTCTGCGCTGAAAGATGAATCAGCCAGTCGTGAATTGATCAGACTCAATAAGAACTTTAGAATTGTGTAACCAGCTTCATGTGCCGGGCGGCGACAGAGCAGGCCTTGGTGAACCACTGGCGACGTACGCACTGCTTTAAACACATGCAGCCGCATGAATGATCAAAGTGGTTCATCGCTAACAAAAGGGATGCAGCTCGATGACGGCTACACACCGTATTGAAGCCACCAGCACTTTACTCAATCGCACCGGCAGGCTGCTGTCCTGTCACTGTATAGCGGGCTCTTGAAAAGGCCCCTGTATCAAACAATGACTAATCCCGCGAACAGACGCCCCGGCTATCGAAACAAAAGGCATTACGAACGACAAGCTCATCACGGCCAGATTCTGAATTGCCCCCTTGAGAGCACAATCGCTTCGTTAATAGTTCTGGCAGAGGCAGGACAGCATTCCTTTGACACTCAATACAATACGCCACCTAGTGTACTGGAACAAATAGATTGCACATATGAGTCAATCAATCAAAGTGTCTAATTTTAATAGATAAATCGGGACAACAGTAAGTTATAGAACCTGCAACGAATGTGGTGTGCACTTTGATTAATCGCCCCTGCGGGAGCTCGGCATTTGGCTTGCCACTGCGTTGAAGCTCTTGAAAAGAGAATAACTATTGCCTGCGAGCTTCGCCTTGTTGCAAACCAAATGACGAACTCTCAAATGCACACTCTATTTGGTCCAGTACACTAATCTTCCTCACACTCATCATCAATGAGCCCCACCAACTCATCAACCGACAACTTTGATCCGCCATCAGTGCCTTCCAACAGGGCATTGGCAAGATCACGCTTGTGTTCGTGCAACTTCACAATTTTTTCTTCAATGGTGTCTTTAACCACCATTCTATAGATCGTCACCGGGCGCTTCTGCCCCATACGATAAGCACGATCAGATGCCTGATCTTCTACGGCGGGGTTCCACCACGGATCCATATGTATCACGTAGTCAGCCGCAGTCAGGTTGAGCCCGGAGCCTCCCGCCTTCAGGCTGATTAGAAAGAGTTCTCCCTCACCCGCTTGAAAATCATCAACAGCTTTTTTGCGGTTCTTAACGCTGGTTGCACCATCAAGGTATTGGTAGCTTATGTTGTTACTGTCAAGGTGCTTTCTTATCAAAGACAAATGACCTACAAACTGGCTAAACACCAGGCAGCGGTGGCCGTTGTGCCGCAGCTCATCCACTATTTTTGCAAACGCACGTAACTTGGCGCTGCCACAGGGTGGATTTTCTTCGACCAGCTCCGGGTGGCAGCTCGCCTGACGAAGCACGGTAATCTCTGCAAGCACTCTGAAGCGTTGCTCTGAATCAAGATCACCAAACTCACTAATGCGCTGCAATGCACTTAAACGCAAACCTTCATAGAAGCTTCTTTCTTCTTCGTTAAACTCAACCAGGTGCGTTATTTCTGTACGCGGTGGCAGCTCTGTAAGTACTTCACGTTTTAAGCGACGCAAGATAAACGGCTTAATTAAAGTCTTAAGGCGAAGGCGCGCCATGTCGTCTTCGTTTTGCTCTATGGGTATCGCGTATCGATCTTTAAACTGTCGCGCTGAACCAAGCAATCCCGGATTGATAAATCGAAACAGGTTCCACAGTTCACCCAAATGATTTTCAATGGGTGTGCCTGTTGCTGCGACTCGAAAATCCCCGCGCAGAGACATCATGGCTTTTGATCTGCGCGTTGCAGGGTTTTTAAAAGACTGCGCTTCATCAGCCACTATGGTGTGCCACTCTAC
>CALGJU010000047.1 GCA_937928685.1 uncultured Granulosicoccaceae bacterium | reverse complement strand
TGAAATAAGTTGCGCCAATGTATGTTTGTAGGATGGTACGAGAGGGGAGACTTGAACTCCCACGGGTTACCCCACTGGAACCTAAATCCAGCGCGTCTACCAATTCCGCCACTCTCGCTTAATCCAAGCCTCGCATTATAGCCGAAGCTGCCAGCTCACTGTACTTTCTTGCCAGAAATATTGTATCCGCATTGGTAGCGATACAAATGTCGTACAGGTATAAAAGTTGGGGTGGACGATGGGGATTGAACCCACGACCACAGGAATCACAATCCTGCGCTCTACCAACTGAGCTACGCCCACCACTAAACTTTTTCTTAAAACATCGGAAATGAAAGCTTTGCAGCATTCGTTTCCAACTTACTGAACTTGACCAAAGGCCACTGCGATTTGTATCCCGTCGCAAGCTCGGGATGGTACGCCCGGCAGGACTCGAACCTGCTACCCTCGGCTTAGAAGGCCGATGCTCTATCCAGATGAGCTACGGGCGCTTAACCCTGGTTCTTCGTCCGTGATTGCATCAATGTGTGTTTCAGCTAACAACGCTGAAATACTTAACACTGACTGCAGCTGACAAACTTGGGATGTCAGCACGGATGCTACAAAAAAATTGGTCGGGGCAGCAGGATTCGAACCTGCGACCCCCTGCTCCCAAAGCAGGTGCGCTACCAGGCTGCGCTATGCCCCGAACGTTGAGCAGGCGAGTCTACGCTCGCTCTGCTTCATCGTCAAATATTAGCTGCAATTTTTCTTCCTGCACGAGGATTTTCAGCTAATTTTCTGGTCAACCGGGCTATTTGGCCCGAATTAGTCCATTTCATCTATCCAGGTCATCTGGATAGCTTCAAGGATTTTCTCGTTAGATTTCTCCGGATCATCGTCAAAATCCGGCAATTCGGTCACCCAGCGATGCAAATCGGTAAACCGAACCTGCTGAGGGTCAACCTCTGTGTGCGTATCAACAAGCTCAATAGCAATGTCGAGTGTGTCTGTCCATTTAAGCGCCATGTCTGACCCGCCTACCTAGTGTTGAGCTTCTGACACCATGTTGATGGTGTACTTCGGAATTTCAATGGTGAGATCTTCATCTTCAACAATCGCCTGACAGCTCAACCGCGAGTCAGGCTCAACACCCCAGGCTTTATCGAGGTAGTCCTCCTCAAGCTCCGTGGCCTCGTCCATTGAATCAATCCCGGCCCTGACGTAAACGTGGCATGTAGTGCACGCACAGGACTTCTCACACGCATGTTCAATATGGATATGCTGTGACAACAAAGCATCACAAATCGAAGTACCGGTCGGCGCTTCAAACTCCTTACCTTCCGGGCAAATCTCCGCATGCGGCTTAACAATAATTTTTGGCATTACGATGGATTGTCCTGTTTTGCATAACTATCAATATTTTTGCCCTTCATGGCTTCACCTATAGAAGCATTCATTCGTCGGGACACATAAATTTCACTGACTTTTTCAAGCCCGCGCAAAGCGCTCTTTATTGCTTCGCTATCACCGGTGTCATTTGACTCCAACACAGATGCTCTGGCATCGAGTATTTTTTGTTTTTCACTTTGATCAAGAAACTGATCGGCATCTTTAGCCATCGCGGCATCAAGTGCTTCAACTGCTCGCTCTGCCTCCACTCTTTGCTCTTGCAGCATCCGGGCTGCTACATCTTGTTCGGCATTCGTCATTGAGTCGCGAATCATTGATTCTATTTCAGAATCGAGTAAACCGTACGACGGTTTAATCTGTACCTCAGCCTGTACGTTGCTGGTTTTTTCCAACGCAGACACGGTAAGCAATCCATCAGCATCGACCTGAAAAGTAACCTGTATACGCGCCTGTCCTGCGACTACCGGATTAAAACCTCGAAGCTCAAAACGCCCGAGGGAACGACAATCGCGAACCAGGTCTCTTTCGCCCTGCACCACGTGCAACGCCATGGCAGTCTGGCCGTCTTTGTAGGTGGTGAATTCCTGCGCTCTGGCTGCAGGAATTGTGGTGTTACGAGAGATAATCTGCTCCACCAATCCACCATGCGTTTCAATACCTAACGACAATGGAATTACATCAAGTAATAACATATCACTGTCTGGCTTATTCCCCGCAAGCACATCTGCCTGCAAAGACGCACCAATAGCTACCACTTCATCAGGGTTGATATCAGTCAGTACTTCTTTTTCAAAAAACGCACTTACCGCTGCCCTGACAGCAGGAACACGAGTCGAGCCTCCCACCATCACAACATTGTCAATTTGGTTTCTCTTAAGCTTTGCCTGCCTTAGCGCATTGCGACACGACTTTAATGTGCGCTCCAGCAACCCGCTCAACAGCTCATTAAACGTATCAACCGAAACGGATACACTAATATTAGTATCACCGTGCTGCAACTCGAATTGTGCAATGTCAGCACTGGACAGCTGATGCTTTACCGATCTTGCCTGATCAAGCAGTGATCGCTGTAAACCCGCATCACTGCCAATATCAATACCTTGCTGATTAATGATCCAGTCTACCAACGCCTGGTCAATATCGTCTCCACCCAGAGCGGTATCACCCGCAGTAGAGAGCACTTCGAATACACCCCTCTCAAGCTTCAATATTGATATATCAAACGTGCCGCCACCCAGATCATAGACCGCAATAGTAGCGTCCATTTCAGCCTGATCCAGTCCGTAAGCTATCGCAGCAGCCGTCGGCTCGTTCACCAGTCGATAAACGTTTAACCCGGCCAGCCGCGCTGCATCTTTGGTGGCTTGTCTTTGCGTGTCATCAAAGTAGGCCGGTACAGTCACCACCACCCCGGTAAGCTCACCACCCAGACTTAATTCAGCTCGTTCGCGTAATGCCCGCAGTATATCTGCCGACACTTCGATGGCCGTTTTAGAACCTGCTGCGGTTGATATTCTCGGCACTGTTGCATCACTTTTCTCAAGCTTGTACATCATGCCTGCCGCAGACTCTGCAATATCTTCGGCACTTAAACCAATCAAGCGCTTAACTGAAGAAATTGTATTGTAGGGATCTTCCGACGCCTGCTCACGGGCAGACTTACCAATGGCAGCAACGCCATGTTTGTCATATCGCACTACCGATGGAAAGATCGCCTCACCATCATTGTCTTGCAATACATTCGCAACACCACTTCTGACTGTTGCGACAAGAGAATTAGTCGTCCCAAGATCAATGCCCGCAGCGAAACGATGCTGGTGAGGGGCGGTTGATTGCCCAGGCTCCGAAATTTGTAGTAACGCCACTATGCTGCCCTCCCTGACAGAGCAAAAGAACGCCAGCCAGAATTGAAGCCCGATAGTTTATAAAACAAACCTACGTAGACACCAAGCTTAGTTGTGGGCGCTAACATCTTAAGCATCATCGAGTTGTGCTTCTATTGTATTTGCCTCATCGGCAAGCTTCTCAAGAAACTGCCAGCGGCGGATTAAATCCCGAGCTTCGTCGTAATCTTGTGTTTTTATAGATGCCGAAGCAGCAACAGATGTTTTTTCAATCAGCTGATCAATTTCACCACGTACAGAATCAAGCGCCTTGTAAGGTTCGGCTGCTGATGCCACATCCTCTAACGATTCTCTGAGCTCCATCTGCTGCATCAAGAACATATTATCCATTTTTGCATCAGTCTCTGCGTCTGTACTAAGCCCTGCTAACTGCAAGCAATACTCAGCCCTCTGCAAAGGGTGCGACAAAATCTGGTGCGCGCCATTGATGTGAGCGGTAATTTGCACAGCACGCCTGCTGGCGGCAGACGAAGCAGCTGCAAATCCATCGGGATGATACTGCCGTTGCAATTCCATAAACTTAGCGCGTAGCTGAGTCGAATCTATTTCGCAGCTGACTGGAAGTTCGAACAGATCAAAATAATTCTGCTCAAAGTTGAAGGATTCGATGTCCAAGTAATTAATTCGGCTTCATGATGTTTATTGATCTGATGCATTAAAAACATCAGAGACGAGTTATACGGTAAAGCTCTCTCCGCAACCGCACTCGTCTTTAACATTGGGATTATTAAACTTAAACCCTTCGTTCAGCCCTTCCTTGCCGAAATCAAGTTCAGTGCCGTCAAGATAAACAAGACTTTTAGGGTCGATAATCACTGTGACATCGTTGTTTTCGAAAACAACATCGCCCTCATCAAGTTCATCTGCGAACTCCAGAACGTATGCCATACCTGAACAACCGGTGGTGCGTACGGCAAGCCGTAACCCCACACCCTTACCCCGGTTGTCCATGAAGGTTTTAACGCGGTCTGCTGCCGCATCTGTCAAAGTAATTGCCATTGTCTTATTTTACAACTTACGCCGCAGACTCTGCTTTTTTGTCCTGCTTGGCACGTATGTCTGCAATTGCCGCAGCAATAGCATCTTCAGCCAATACAGAGCAGTGAATCTTCACAGGTGGAAGTGCCAGCTCTTCTACGATTTCCATGTTCTTAATCGCTGCTGCTTCATCAAGAGTTTTGCCCTTGACCATTTCAGTTACCAGAGAAGAAGAGGCAATGGCGGAACCACAACCGTAGGTTTTGAACTTGGCGTCTTCGATCACGCCGTTATCATCAACCTGGATTTGAAGACGCATCACGTCGCCACAAGCAGGTGCTCCCACCATACCAGTGCCTACGTTCGCGCTATCAGCATCAAGTTTGCCAACGTTGCGTGGGTTTTCGTAATGATCAATAACCTTGTCGCTATAAGCCATGTTTTTGTTCCTTTAATCCTAAACCAGGGTGGTACTAAGTTAATTCTTTGTTAATTCTTTGTTATTTCTTTGCTAATTCTTTGTGAAATTCTTTCTAGTGTGCTGCCCACTGCACTGTATCGAGGTCGATGCCATCTTTGTACATATCCCACAAAGGTGAGAGATCACGCAGATGCTCAACCGCTTTACGTACTTCCTTGACGGTAAAATCAACCTCTTCCATTGTACTGAAACGGCCCAATGTGAATCGCAAAGAGCTATGTGCAAGCTCATCATTACGACCTAACGCTCGCAGCACGTATGAAGGCTCAAGACTGTCACTGGTACATGCAGAGCCGCTTGAAACGGCGATGTCCTTTAAGGACATCATTAAGCTTTCACCTTCAACGAAGTTAAAACTGATATTCATGTTGCCGGGGATGCGCTGCTCAAGGTCACCGTTAAGGTACACCTCTTCCATATCTTTCAGGCCATCCCACAGACGGTCACGCATTTTTTCGATGCGGATGTTCTCTTCTTCCATTTCTTCATGAGCAATGCGGAAGCACTCACCCATGCCTACAATCTGATGCGTTGCCAGCGTACCAGAACGCATACCGCGCTCATGACCACCGCCATGTATTTGAGCTTCAATGCGTACTCGCGGCTTGCGGCGGACATACAGTGCGCCAATACCTTTAGGACCATACGCTTTGTGCGCACACAAGGACATAAGATCAACGTTCATTGCATCGACATCAATAGCCACTTTACCCGGGCTCTGTGCTGCATCAACGTGGAACAATATTTTCTTCGAGCGGGTTAACGCACCGATTGCTGCAATGTCTTGAATCACGCCAATTTCGTTGTTCACGTGCATCACAGATACAAGCGTAGTGTCTTCGCGGATAGCATCAGCCAGTTTAGTGATATCAACCAAACCGTTGTCTTGTGGATCAAGGTAAGTGACTTCAAAACCCTCACGCTCTAACTGGCGGCAGGTATCAAGCACCGCTTTGTGCTCGGTCTTCACCGTGATGATGTGCTTGCCTTTTTTCGCGTTAAAGTGGGCTGCTCCTTTTATTGCCAGGTTATCTGATTCTGTTGCACCTGATGTCCAGACAATCTCTTTTGGATCCGCACCAATTAGCTTTGCCACATTGGCTCGCGCTTCTTTCACTGCATCTTCAGCTTTCCAGCCAAAAACGTGCGACCGCGATGCCGGATTACCAAAGTTGCCCTGCACTGTCAGGCAATCCATCATCGCCTTGGCTACTCTCTCGTCCACGGGGGTCGTGGCTGAGTAATCCAGATATACAGGTATGTTTAGGGTTCCCACTTAACTCTCTCACTGTTGCTACGCCCATCTGATTACGGGCGGACTGTTGTTTAATACACGTGATCACTTGATCACCTGCTTCAATTCAAGTGGTCTGTGACCACAGGTAATAAATTAACTACTAATAACTTAACTACTAATAAACGTTCTGCCGGAACTGCACCAGATTGTCTTGCCGTTCGGCGACCTTTCTGACCTGCTCCCGATCAATAAGGTCCTGCAAGCTGATGCCGCTTAAAAAATTCTCTATTTGTTCGCTCAACCCTTCCCAGAGATCGTGAGTCAGGCAACGGCCGTGTTGATGGCAGTTTTTTTGTCCACCACACTGTGTGGTATCTACCGATTCATTGACTGCGCGGACAATATCCGAGATCACCACCTGATCAAGGGGACTCGCAATTCGGTAGCCGCCACCCGGACCCCGGGTACTTTCCACTAGATTGCCACGTCGCAGTCGCGCAAACAGTTGTTCAAGGTATGAGAGTGATATTTCCTGCCTCTCAGAGATATCCGCCAAACTAATCGGCCCCTGCTCTTTATGCAGTGCGAGGTCTAGCATGGCTGTAACAGCATACCTACCCCGTGTTGTGAGCTTCATAGACTTACCTCAAACGGACGCCACCAGTTTACATATCCTACAAAAACAGTCAAGTATTACAACACCCACCCAGCGTACAAAAAACCAGACATTTAGCTGTTTACTGCGCTTTTTTCAGAACCGGCTGAATCACCACCGACATTCACTACCTCTGAATCCGCTACCCTGGCCTGCGACTCGTTCGCACCTCGGCATTCCGACAGCCAACTGTCCATTTCAAGCGGCTCTATTGTGTCTACGTGCTCGCCAAGCTTGCGCAGTGCACAACGCATCTCTTCGAAACGTTGATCGGTGGCATGGATGTGATCGAGCATTTTGTTGATCGCCTCTATCATCGGGTCAGGCAAATCCGCAGTCACACCATAGGCGTCAAAGCCGATTTTACTTGCCGTCTCCTGCCTGACCTCCGCAAGATTAGCCTTTTTCCCCACCTGGCGAGCCGGAACTCCGACCATCGTCGCGCCTGGCGGCACATCTTTCACAACGACCGCATTCGATCCAATTCGTGCGTTCTGACCAATTTCAATGGGCCCGAGAATTTTGGCACCAGCGCCAACCACTACATTGTTGTGTACCGTCGGGTGCCGTTTACCTTTATTCCACGTCGCGCCACCCAAGGTCACACCGTGATAGAGCGTTACGTCATCGCCGATCTCTGTTGTTTCACCGATAACCACGCCGGTACCGTGATCAATAAAAAACCGGCGTCCAATGGTCGCGCCAGGGTGAATCTCTATGCCGGTAAACCAGCGGCCGATATAGGAAAACGCCCGGGCAAGCCACTTCAGCCCCTTGCCCCACAACCAGTGTGACCAACGATGCATCAATAGTGCATGGGTTCCGGGATAAGTGGTCAGGATCTCGAAAACCGTCCGTGAAGCCGGATCGCGATCGAACACACAGTAAATGTCTTCCTTTATTTGCGCGAACATGCCCAATTACCCGATTGATTTACTCAGGTATTATAAGGCTTCTTTTTAGAAAGCAAAGAGCCTCAACGACTTTTCCGGAATTTATTTAATGAAAGCAGCCTAACCCGGATTATTCACGATGATGACGGCATCTCACTTGATCTTTGATTCCACAGCGAATTTTTTCTTTTTGCAAATATCAATAAGTATTCGACGCAATAAGAAAATCCACTGTGAAATCAAATCTCTACGCGATACGCTCGCCACATCATGGATAATCCGGGCTAAGACCCTGCCTTAATCCTGTTCGCCGCCTTCTGCAACGAAGCCAACAAGCCCCTGATCAATTGCACCTCGCTGCGATTCATACCCGCCCGATTAAACAACCGCCTGAACCGCGGCATCATCATGCGAGGGCTGGCGGGATCGAGATAACCGGTTTTGACCATTGTTGATTCCAAGTGCTCATACATGTACTCAAGCTCCTCGTGCGTCGCAGGCAACTCACCCGGCGCAGTCTTTTCTGGCGCAGCAACGGGCCTGGCACCCGCCCGCAAGCTAATGCGACGTACCTCATACGCCAGCACTTGCACCGCTGCCGCTATATTGAGTGAACTAAAGCCTTCAACAGAAGGAATCACAACCAGCTGCGAACAAAGCGCCAGCTCACTGTTAGTCAAACCACTACGCTCGCGCCCGAACACCACGGCAATCTTTGCCTCAGGCCCTGCGGCTGAAAAGGACTGTTCGAACTCATGCGGCTCGATTTGCGGCCAGCTCAATGTTCGCAGCCGCGCACTCGTTCCGATCACCAGGGAACAGTCCGCAATGGCTGTTTCAAGGGAATCACACACCAGTGCGTCATCAAGTAGCTCAGCTGCCCCGGAAGCACGCGAATAACATTCATAAGTTCTGAACTCGCAAGGATTGACCAGAGCAAGATCCGACAAACCCATGGTTTTCATCGCACGCGCGGCAGCACCAATGTTGCCACCACTACTGGTTTCGACAAGAACAAACCTGATCTTTTTAGTATCCAACACTCACTCGCTCAACATTGCGCCCATCGGACAACAATAAATTTAAAATTCCCGAACCTTCACGATCAAAGCCACGCAATAACGTGTATTCTTGCCGGCTACTTATTGTTACCGCCCCTCCAGGAGCCGCCATACATGCACCCGATGCTGAACATCGCCACACGCGCGGCGCGTGCCGGAGGTCGAGTACTGACCAAATACATGGACAGGCTCGATACTATTACGATCGAAGCCAAAGGCAAAAATGATTTTGTCTCTGAGGTTGATCGACTGACTGAAGCTGAGATTGTCAACGTTCTGCAGCGCTCGTATCCTGATCACCAATTCATCTGCGAAGAGGCCGGTATTGTCGGCAACGAATCGGCAGACTTCAAATGGTACATCGATCCCCTGGATGGAACTAAAAATTACCTTCACGGCTACCCGGCATTTTGCGTATCAATTGCCGTGGCCGAAAAAGGCAGAATGGAACAGGCGGTCATTTACGACCCGGTCAGCCAGGAGCTCTTTACCGCCACTCGCGGTGATGGCGCTACACTGGATGGCAAACGTCTGCGGGTCAGTAAAAGAGCCGGCCTTGAAAACGCGTTGCTCGCCACCGGCTACGCCAATACTGGCAAAAACGATTTCAACGCGTACAACAAAACGCTACACCACTTCACCACACAGGCGTCAGGTATTCGGCGACAGGGCTCTGCAGCTTTGGAATTGGCGTATGTCGCCGCTGGCAGGCTCGATGGTTATTGGGATTACGGCCTTAAGCCGTGGGACGTCGCCGCTGGTGCACTTATTGTGCGCGAAGCCGGCGGACTGGTCGGTGACACCAAAGGCGAAGACAACTGGCTTGAATCAGGCAACATTATCGCTGCCTCACCGCGGGTATTTGCTCCGATGGTACAGAGCATAAAAGCGCTTAAAGTACTGGAAATCTAAACTGGGCTAATACTGCGACTTCGTTGTACCGCGCATATCCTATTACAGCACTCTTCGACGACACTCGAAGAGTAGAATACCTAGCCTGCATTATTCAAAGGACTGAGGTGTGATGCGATATTTTCTCTGATATCGAATAGACACACTGCTAAATCAAATAAATTTGTTTATCGCCTTAATACACTGCATATAAGGACGTAGCGCCTATTTCACTGGTCGCCTATTGAATAAGGCAGGCTAGGGAATATCATCCAGCGCGGTGCCCTCTTTCTCAACCGGAATCATGTCCTCACGCGTCAGGCCAAGCGCAAGTACTGCTGAGCTTGCAACATAGATTGATGAGTAAGTACCCACCACCACACCGATAATCAGCGCGATAGAAAAACTACTGATAGATTCGCCACCAAGAAGAAACAGCGCCAACAACACCAACAACGTGGTTAAGGATGTAATGATTGTTCGCGATAACGTCTGGTTGATCGATATGTTCATCAATTCCACCGGCGCTTTCTTACGAATAGTCCTGAAGTTTTCACGAATCCGGTCAAATACAACGATGGTATCGTTCAAGGAATAACCAATCACCGCGAGGATGGCGGCCAGTACGCTTAAATCGAAATTGATCTGAGTAATGGCGAAAAAGCCCAACGTAATAATCACGTCATGCACCAGTGCCGCCACCGCGCCGACCGAGAACTTTTTCTCAAACCGTAACCAGATGTAGACAACGATAAAGGCAAGCGCGATCAACACCGCCAACCCGCCCTGCTCACGCAATTCCTCACCGACTTGCGGGCCAACGTACTCGACCCGTCGCATTGTTACTTCACCCTGGCCGACAGAACCCAGAACGCGATCAACCTCTGTATTTACCGTGGCACCATCAAGACCTTCTGTGGGAGCAAGTCGCACCAACACTTCACTGGTGGTTCCAAAGTGCTGAACAATGGCGTCGGGAAACCCGTTGGCATCAAGAGCTGCTCTAATCTCTGGCAGCTCGGCCCCTTGCTCAAAGCCCGCTTCAACGACATAACCACCGGTAAAATCGATACCGAAGTTAAGACCACGCGTGACAAGTGCGCCTATTGATATAAGTATTAATATCGCAGACAACATTGTCGCCAGCTTACGCAAGCCCATGATGTCAAAGCGTACATTTGTGTTTTGTTTAGTTGTAGCCATTGATGCCAATCACTTGAACAATTAATTTTAAGAAGAACGCGGTGCAGATTAGATAGGTAAGCTGTCGAGCTTCTTACCGCCATAGCGCCAGTTAACTATCGCACGGGTGCCAAAGATCGCTGTAAACATTGAGGTGACAATACCGATCGACAAAGTCACGGCAAAGCCCTTGATTGGACCAGTACCAAACACAAAAAGCACCACGGCTGCAATCAACGTTGTGACGTTAGCATCAGCAATTGTCGTAAAAGCTTTTTCATACCCCGAATTGATCGCCGCCTGAACATTATTGCCGTTGCGCAGCTCTTCCCGTATACGCTCAAAAATCAGCACGTTGGCATCTACTGCCATGCCCACGGTGAGCACTATTCCAGCAATGCCTGGCAACGTTAGGGACGTCGGCAACATGGAGAGCACAGCCACTATCAATACCAGGTTGGTGACCAGGGCAAGATCTGCGATCACCCCAAACGATTTGTAGTAGATCGCCATGAAGATCAGCACCAGTGCCAGACCAATCATTACAGACATCTTTCCACGGTCAATATTTTCCTGCCCGAGGCTTGGGCCGACGGTACGCTCTTCCACGATTTCCACCGGTGCTTTTAATGCACCAGCGCGCAACAGCAACGACAGGTTTCTTGCTTCGTTCGTCCCCAAACCTGTGGTTTGAAAGCGATGGCTCAACACGTCACGAATGGTCGCCACGTTGATCACCTCTTCTACCCGTGTGCGCTTCTTTTCATAGATATCACCCTTCTTGACAGTAGTGACCTGATTTTCAATAAACACAACCGCCATCGGGTTGCCTATATTATCGGCGCTGACTTTCTGCATGCGTTTCGCACCCGGACCATCCAGACTGATAAATACTGCTGGTGAACCGCTCTGCGTATCAATGCCAGAGGACGCATCTTTGATTTGATCGCCCGTTACTATCACCTGACGCTGCAACAACACCGGGCTGCCATCATCACGCAACTCATATAATTTGGCGTTGGGCGGCACCCTGCCAGTGTCTTTTGCGGCATACCAATCGGCTGAGGTTCCGTGCACCATTCGATATTCAAGTGTGGCCGTGGCACCTAAGATTTCTTTGGCAATGGTAGTGTCCTGCACGCCGGGCAATTGCACCACAATTCTCTCGCGGCCCTGTTGCTGCACAATAGGTTCTGCCACGCCTAATTCGTTGACTCGATTTCGCAAAGTAATGATGTTTTGATCAATTGCGGCACGACGTTCATTATCACGAGCGATCTCCGACATCTTTGCATTAATGTAGAACTTGCCGCCGTCCTCAAACGCTTCCATATCCAAATCACGATACTCGGGCTGCATGACTGCCAATGCCGCATCACGTTTCTGGGCATCGTCGAAGCGCACCTTTACGCCGTCGTCAGTGTGCTGTGCACCGCGATGGCGCATATCCCGACTTTTCAGAAAAGTCCGGAACTGATCAATATACCCCGCCTCCGACTGAGCAATGGCAGTGTCGATATCGACCTCCATTAAAAAGTGAACCCCACCGCGGAGGTCAAGACCCAGACCCATCGGCTTACCAATCGAGCGCAGCCAGTCCGGAGTCGCCGGCACCAGGTTCAATGCCACGGTGTTACGGTTACTGTGATTTTGCTGGATTAAATCGCGGCCTTTGAGCTGGTTTTCTGCATCTTCAAACAGCACCAGCAACCGATCCTCATCAGGACGAAAGCTGAATCCTTCTACTCCACCGCTTTCGAGGGTTTCAGTTACCGCGGCATTGAGCTCCGGTGCCAACACCCCGTTGCGCGGAGATATCTGCACCGCCGGATCATCGCCATACAGGTTGGGCAAGGCAAACAAACAGCCCGCTGCCACGACCGCCGCCAGAAACAGATACTTCCATAGAGGATATTTATTGATCATTGACTAACCACAAGGGATTCGAAGAGCGATTTCAATATTACCGGGCCGTTGAACCAGACGAACAGCCTGGCCAATGCAATCTGCGGCACGGTAGAACGCTTTTTTTAATGTTGAAGGTTAAAGATAGGCACAAAAACCGGGATTGAAAGCCCGATCAATCATACTTTTTTCAAAGTGCCTTTCGGTAACAGGTTAGCAACAGCATTCTGCTGCACTGTGACTTCGACGTTATCGGCAATCTGCACCTGAAAAAATCCGTCATTGACCTTGGTGATTGTGCCGCCCAGACCGCCATTGGTAATAATCTCATCACCCTTTTTCAAGGCCTCTGTCATCGCCTTGTGCTCTTTTACCCGTTTCTGCTGAGGGCGAATCATCAGAAAGTAGAAGATAGGCAGTAGCAGGAAGGGCAACAACAGACTGATCATTGAGCCCTGCCCACCAGCGGCTTGTGCATGAGCGTCTGAGATAAAAAATGACATCGCGATTTCTCCGTTATTCGACTTAAGCCGCCGATTATGCCACAAGCTGCCGCTGTGGGTGGTCACTCTGGACTATGTTTCTATCTGCCTGGTCGCAATCATCCAGCTGCGCAGATCGTAGCCATTGTCAGGTAGGCCCTTCTGCCTGCAGCGCGTAAAAGTCCGTTGCGAAGGCATCAAACTGATCTGACTCGATGGCCGTACGAATATCTTCCATCAAACGCAGGTAAAATCGCACGTTATGGATGGTGTTCAATCTGGAACCGAGAATTTCACCACACTTACTCAGGTGGTACAAATAAGCACGCGAGTAATTTTTACAGGTATAGCAGTCACAATCGCTATCAAGGGGCGCGGTATCAGTGCGAAATCTGGCATTCCTGAGCTTTAGCACGCCACGACTGGTGAATATGGTGTCGTTGCGAGCGTTTCTTGTCGGCATCACGCAATCAAACATATCTACCCCGCGCCGCACAGCTTCTACAATGTCTCCGGGCTTACCCACCCCCATTAAATAGCGCGGTGCGTTTTCCGGCAGAAAAGGCACCGATGCCTCAAGCACACGTTCACGCTCCTCCTTTGGCTCCCCTACCGCCAGCCCACCAATGGCATAACCGTCAAAGCCAATATCAGTGAGTGCTGCCGATGATTGCTCACGCAGTGGAATATGCATCCCGCCCTGCACAATACCGAACAGCGCATTGCTATTGCCGAGCTCATTGTGGGCAATGCGTCCGCGTTTAGCCCAACGCATAGAAAGCTCCATTGACGCTCGCGCCTCACTTTCAGTGGCAGGATAGGCCGTGCACTCGTCGAAGCTCATGACAATGTCTGACCCGAGATCGCATTGCACTTGCATAGAAACTTCGGGGTCCAGCCATACTTTGCTGCCATCAATCGGGCTTTGAAAAGACACCCCCTCTTCAGTGATCTTGCGCATCTTAGCCAGACTGAATACCTGAAAACCACCAGAGTCGGTCAGAATGGGACCATCCCAGTTCATGAAATCGTGCAAATCTCCATGTTGCTTTATCACTTCAGTACCGGGGCGCAACATTAAGTGAAAAGTATTGCCCAGTATGATTTGCGACTTCACCTCCCACAGCTCTTCCGGACTCAGCGCCTTCACTGTTCCATAGGTGCCCACCGGCATAAACACCGGCGTCTGAATGGTCCCGTGAGCAGTCGTCACCTCGGCACGCCTGGCCAACCCATCGCTATGAATCAAATTAAATTGCATGTGACAGATTCCAGTGTTTAGTTTGACTGATGCTGCGAAGACTGCGGCCAAATCAGCATCGCATCTCCGTAGCTAAAAAAGCGATACTTCTCACTAACCGCGGTCCGGTAGGCATCAAGCATTCGCTGCTTGCCACCGAACGCACATACAAGCATCAATAACGTAGAGCGTGGTAAGTGGAAGTTGGTAAGCAATCCATCAATCACGTTGAAAGAGTCACCCGGCTGTATAAACAATCGTGTATCTCCTTCAAATGCAGCCAGCGTTCCCTCACGTGCTGCTGTTTCAAGCGCTCTGACCACCGTGGTTCCAATAGCGATCACACGACCACCATTTTGTTTTGTTTTTTCTATTTTCTCACACACCGCCTGACTGACACTGAGCCATTCAGCATGCATTTTATGTTTACTTAAATCATCATCGCGAACCGGCTGGAATGTACCCGCACCGACGTGAAGCGTGATGAAGTCAATATCAACTCCTGCGTCCCTGCATCGCTGGAGCAACGCATCATCAAAGTGCAAGCCCGCCGTGGGTGCGGCCACAGCCCCGGTGTCACTGGCAAAAACAGTTTGATACCGATCACTATCAGCCTTATCAACCGGCCTTTCGATATATGGAGGCAAGGGCAATGCGCCGTATTGCTGCAGGTAGTCAAGCAGCGGGGTGTCGAGAGCAAACTTTATCTCAAACAGATCATCCTGCCTGCCGCATACAACAGCTGCATGGCCGCTGTCTAAAAATACCTTGCTACCCGCTTTAGGTGACTTACTGGCTTTGCATAAGCACAATGCCGTGGTGCTATCGATAATATTCTCAACCAACAATTCAAGCCGCCCACCCGTGGCCTTTTTACCAGTAAGGCGCGCCGGATAAACACGTGTGTTATTCATCACCAATAGATCACCCGCTCGCAACTGCGATGGAAGATCCTTAATTTGCTGATGCGTTATCTCTGCCTCCAGACATAGCAATCGACCACCACTTCTGGAAGCTGGCGGGTGTTGAGCAATAAGCTCGGTTGGCAATGGGTAGTCGAAGTCGCTGGTTTGCATCACGGGGTCAGTTATTACACTTTCAAGGGCGGATGTGAAAAAGAGGGCTATGAGTAAGAGCCGTTACGATAACGCTTCCATATTTGCATGAAACCGCTGGTTAAATCCTGCGTTTCTCGCTTCAGGCTATTTGCAGTAATTAACCTTTCAACCCACTGATCAACCTGCTCAAAAGTAAACCAACGCAGCTCATCAATTTCATCTTCCGCCGCAACAAAGGGGCCCTTGTTAAACACTGAGTACACCATCGCAAACTCATGACCGTTGTCTTTGTTGGGCAGCATTTTAAACAGGGAGTCTAATGGCTCAATCACAGAGATGCCGAGTTCTTCCTGCAATTCACGTGGCGCGGTTTCACTGTAGCCTTGCCCGGACTCCACATGACCCGCACAGGAGGTATCCCACATACCAGCACATTCATCTTTTTGCAGTGATCGCTTTTGCAACAACACGGAGCCCGTGCCGTCAAAAACTAACACATGAATTGAGCGGTGGGTTAAGCCACGCTGGTGAACGTCTCCGCGTGTGGCGGTTGCGATCACTAGATCTTGATCATCGACCACATCAAGCAATTCGGAGGAGAAAGTTTCAACCAACGGAGGATTTCACGATAAATAAATAGTGCCGAAAGATAGACTCGAACTAAATAAAATCGCCAAATATTACAACAATTTAAATGTCGCAATTTCGCCAATCTAGTGCACTTTCAGATCGCTAGGCTCGTTCATTTACTTCCGACCTAGTGCATTCAACGCGCTAGGTTCTCTATTACCTCGACGGTAGCCGCGCATATTATCACCGTAT
>CALGJU010000046.1 GCA_937928685.1 uncultured Granulosicoccaceae bacterium | reverse complement strand
GGGGAACTCCAAGCCCCGATCGTTAATGGAAGCCCGACGCGTGAGCGAGTGGACCAAGCCCCGATCGTTTATGGGAGCCCGACGCGTGAGCGAGTGGACCAAGCCCCGATCGTTAATGGAAGCCCGACGCGTGAGCGAGTGGATCAAGCCCCGATCGCTAATGGAAGCCCGACGTGTGAGCGAGTGGACGAAGCCCCGATCGTTTATGAAAGCCCGACGCGTCAGCGAGTGGATCAAGTCCAGTACGTCAAAGGGACCCGGCATGGCAACTTAGATTGTCAGCTGCTATTGATGATATTATCGAAGCGTTACTTTATCCCTCAACCTCCTGATATCTAATACCGAGCCTCGGCCAAGCTCCTAGCGTATTGGAAGCTACAACATGCGCCAGAGCCTTTGAATTCAAGCGACGAAGCTGTTACCACCCACTGGCCTGCAATCTGGGCTTTGTTTTTGGCAGGCTGTACGTTAGCGCTGCACGTTGGGAAACTGCCAGCGGCTTTGCCGTTATTGGTGGACGAATTTGGATTGTCGCTTGCGCAATCCGGAAATCTGGTTTCTATCTACGCACTACTGATCGCTACGCTCGCATTGGCAGCCGGACTTGCGGTGGCTCGCATTGGTTATGTTCGCTTCGCTGTGGTTGGTGTGACTCTCGGTATGATGGGCAGTATTGGAGGGCTTACAGCGGAAAGTTTGCATGGCCTTATGTTCAGCCGGGCTTGTGAGGGGTTTGGTTGGGTGATCGGGGTGGTGTCGTTCCCGACCATACTTGCCTCTTTGTGTACCGCAAGGGACAGACCGGTGGTACTAGGGTTGTGGGGGGCCTTTATGGGGGTGGGTACCGGCTTTATATTGCTTATCGCTCCTACACTGCAGGCAATGGGTGGATGGCGTTTTTTATGGTTGGTAGCGGCTTTGTTATCGTTAATCGGTGCATTGGTTGTCATTGTCGTTTGCCATCAACAACGAGCTCATCTGCTGCACTTGGGTAATAGTTCTGTGAAAGCGAATTTTGCAGATTTTCGAAGTAAAGAGGCGTTAGCACTGTGTGTTGTTTTCTGTGTCTACTCGTTACAGTACACATCGATAACGTCGTTCCTTCCGTCCTTGTTGTCAGAGGATTCCGGTATGGTGTTAAGCAATGCCACCTATTGGACGGCTTTACTTATTTTGGTGAACGCTCTCGGAAATATCGCTGCCGGTTGGTTGTTGCGCCATGGCGTAACGCGCTTTCATATTCTGGCAAGTGCATTGATTGTTACCGGTGGTTTAGCATTCGTGATTTTAAGTTCCTCAGATGCAACGGTAAAAATAGCCGCAGCCTTCCCGTTGACACTGATTGGCGGGCTTATCCCCGGTACGTTGTTTAGCACAGCACCATTGGTATCATCCTCTGTTTCCGGTGTGGGAGGGATGATTGGCTTTATGTTGATGGGGGCTGGTTTGGGTCAGATGGTCGGGCCAATTGCAGTGACCCGTGTGGTTGAATGGTTTGGTGATTGGGCGGCAGGTGGGGCGCTGCTGTTTGTGACTAGTGTTATTGGTGCATGCTTTGCGTATCGGTTGCGCCGTTTGCCACGATAGCTTCCAGGCTGAATTAGCCATCACGCTTGTGTTGTGTAGTGCTGATAGGCAACCGCTATAACAATCGCCATCCCGAAACTGAGTAGGGTGCCCATAAGAATATATTCGGTTAAGCGCCGATCCTGCGCACGTGATAGATCCCCGAAACGAAACACGGATTTTGCTGCAAGTAAGAAGCCGATACCCTGCCACTGTCCGGCCAATATGAAGCCGAACACAAATAAGCGCTCCAGCATGCCGATGTACTTGCCGGCATTTTGCAGGGAATCATCTCCCTCCGGGTTGGGTTCGTTGGACGTCAGCATCGGATTCCAGACTGACATCAGAACCTGTATTACCGCCGCAGCAACAAAGGTTAGGCTTAGCAGGGCAACGGCAAGCAATTCTATATCAGGCATTGCCATCATTGTTTCGGCGGATGGGAGTGTGATTGCCCCGTAGGCATAGGCCACGGTGACGATAACGGCAATATGTGCGGCTTGATCAACAAAGAAGAGGGGGCGAGAATTGGCACCGGGTTGGAAATACAGTTTTGCCAGATCAAACAAATAGTGGGAGCCAATGATGACCAGATAACCAACCAGATAATTTGTATCGAAGCGCAACAAAATGGCAGTTAGTACAGCATGCACAAAAATGTGCCAGTACAGCCACACGGACTTGTGTTTATTCTTTAGTTTGTCGTCAACGATTTTATCGGACTGCAAACAAAAATCGCCAATGATGTGGGCAAGCAATAAGCTGATTACTAATTCCATACGCTATCGTGGTTGCTAGAATAATTGCGTTATGTGGCTTGTGTTCGGGTAGTCGGTACCTACAGGCTGGATGCTTCGTTTCTACCGCCGATGTCCAACTGCGTGTTGCGATAGTCAGCGTTGGTTTCCAGGCGTTCCAGTAAGCTTCTGTAGCGTGCGTCTATGCGCTTGATTTCATGGTAGCCTGCCCGTTTTAGTCTGTCACTAACATTTCCCTGCGAAATTTTTAAGGCCTTCGCTAATTCGGTTTGAGTCTTTGTGGGATGCGCAAATGCCAGGGTAACCGCCTCTGCTGAACTCTCGGTCCATTGATTGGTTGTTAGCGCCGCCAAATCAAAGTACAGGTTTATTTCAGTATCAAGCTCGCGCCAGGGCGACAGTATATTTAACGTGCGTTTTTTTAGCTGTTCGAAGGCGCTGCCGGAAAACACATAGCCGGACCCCGAGGATTCTTTAACGCTATTGCCAGAATATGTTTTGTCACCCAGGCCAATTCCCATGCGCGCATCCAGCCCCGGTCGCTGCATAATAGTTGCTTTAATAGAAAAGGCAGCGTGTACGGCGACGCTTGCATCTTTCAACTCAAGCTGGAAACTATCACCACGATAGATTTCCCAGCACTTTCCTTCCGGCGCATATTTTCTGAGGAGCGCTTTCAGGGCGCGCAACCACTCTTCCGGCGCGGCGGCCTGCGAATTGACGATATCTCCTGTGACTACCGCATACATTTTTATCCCTTGTGTATTCGATAAACTACAATATCCGAATATTAGCAGATATTAGAATATAATCTTCTCTAGAGTAGATATTTCTTATTATCTGCTTTTTAGGGGATAAATGTACTCCGGCAGGAGTGGATGTCGAATGATCAAAGTGGTTGACAGCACCCCGAATAAATCGTCAATGTGGTATCACTTTGAGCCGCACGGTAAATGTTTGTGTCTGATCTACCAACACGTATTGCTATCACCGATGAAGGCCCGCGAGAAGGCTTCCAGATAGAGAAAGAGTGTATCCCGTCTGCAGATAAGGTCAGGTTAATAGATGCGTTGTCTGAAACCGGGCTGAAGGCGATTCAAGTCTGTTCTTTCGTATCACCCAGGCTGGTTCCGGGGTGGGCAGACGCAGATGACGTAGCTGCGAACTTTAAGCCGACGTCAGATATTAATTACAGCGCGCTGTGGTTTAACCAGCGCGGTATTGATCGTGCGCTGGCGCAGCGTGAAAGGTTAACGCTGACTGGCACCATTCACGTCGTGGCTTCAGAGGCGTTCTGCGTCAAAAACCTTGGTCGAGGTCGTGATGAAAACCTGCAGCAAATGCGCTCGCAAACCAAAGCGCATTTGGATGCGGATATCACGGTAGGTAAAATCAGTGTGATGGCGGCATTCGGGTGTAACTTTCAGGGTCGCGTTGACACCAGCGAGGTTCTCGCGGCCATTAGAGACGGACATGCCATTGCCTCTGAAGCCAATTTCAGTGATGCTGCAATTGGCTTCAGAGGCAATTGCAGCATCACTGAAATTGCACTGGCTGACACCATGGGCTGGGCAAACCCTGCATTAATTACCCGAACCGTTGCATCGGTTCGCAGTCAATGGCCGGATACTGCCATCCGTTTGCATTTGCACGATACGCGTGGTCTTGGCATTGCTAACGCTTATGCAGGTATGTGCCAGGGAGTTGATCGCTTTGACACCACTGTGGGCGGCCTTGGTGGATGTCCGTTCGCAGCTCATCCGGGGGCGCCGGGTAATATTGCCACCGAAGAGTTGGTGTTGCTTGCTGAAGAGATGGGTATCGCAACCGGTGTAGATCTTGATGCCTTGCTCGCGGCGGGGCACCTGGCAGAAAAGGTAGTCGGCAGACAATTACCCAGCGCATTGTTGCGCGCCGGCGCGCTACCTGAAGTGACTTACCATGTCTGAAGCTGGCTTGTCGCCGTTAGCGGGTATTCGTGTGCTGGAGTTCAGTCATACCATTATGGGTCCATGCGCCGGGTTGGTGATGGCTGATCTCGGTGCTGAGGTAATCAAAATAGAACCTGCACCGGAGGGTGATAAAACCCGCCAGCTAAACGGGTTTGCAGCAGGCTTTTTCTCCACCTTTAATCGCAACAAGCAAAGCCTTGCTGTTGATCTTAAATCAAGCCAGGGACAGGCGCTGGTGCATCAATTGGTTGCAACAGCAGATGTAGTGATTGAAAACTATGGTCCGGGTACGATGGAGCGGTTGGGCTGTGGATGGGAGCAGTTGTCTGCAATCAACAGCAGATTGATTTATCTGTCGCTTAAGGGCTTCCTTAGCGGCCCGTGGCAGGAGCGTGCGGCGCTTGATGAAGTGGTGCAGTTTGAATCTGGCCTTGCCTACATGACGGGCCCAGTCGGGCAGCCGCTCAGGGCCGGTGCATCTATTGTAGATATTCTTGGTGCGGTGTTTGGAGTGACTGGTGTACTTGCCGCGTTAAGAGAGCGTGATATTACAGGGCGCGGTCAGCGCGTTGGCAGTGCCTTATTTGAATCTGCAGCGTTTCTTATGGCATCTCATATGGCAGGGGGTGCTGCCACAGGTGAAACCGTACCGCCGATGACCGCGCGCAGAGGTGCATGGGGAATTTATGATGTATTCGATACGGCAGATGATAAGCAACTTTTTATTGGTGTCACCAGTGATTCACAGTGGCAGAGATTTTGTGAATCGTTTGAATTGTATGCGTTACTTGAGAATGAGCGTCTGCGCACTAACCCTCAACGCACCGCGTGCCGTGATTGGTTGCTGCCAGAAGTAAGTAAAGTATTGGTTAGGCACCCGTATGATGTTGTACTGCAGCGTTGTACAGATGCAGATGTATCTTATGCACCTGTAGGTCAGCCGGAGGATTTATGGCAACACCCTCAGCTACAGGGTAACGGCGGCTTGCTTGATGTTGAGTTGCTCAATGCTGAAGTGTTGGCTGCAAGTCGCGCACTACTGCCGGGCCTGCCACTGGAATTTGGAGAGCAGCGTCAGCGAGCAACGGTAAGGCACTCTGTGCCGGGATGTGGCGAACACACCAGATCAATACTGCAGAGTGTTGGTGTGAGCGACGAACTGTACGATTCATTGCTTAGAGAAGGTATTGTCGCAAAAGAGTGAGTAGCAGGCCCTCTCTCTTGGTGTGCTTTAGACGGTCGTATTTTGTTGACGGGGACATGGCATGCCATCCATGGCTTTTCGATGCCAGTCTATTGCGCTTCGCTAGGTGCGCGCCTGCCTGCGTTGTATTTCTTTACGCTCAACGGGTTTTAACGTTCCAGTGTTCTAGCCACTTGCTCCTGTAGTTCACCAATAGGTCGAATCCAGGGGGCAAGCGCTTGAGTGCTTTCGGGTAGTGCAGCAATAGCCTGTTGCGCGCTTTTTACGTTGTCGTATATACCGGTGGAGAATCCGTAGATCATGCGCTTGTTGCGATTCTTTTTAAATGGGAATACTGCCACGGGATCTGTGGTGGAAAATGACCGGGCACTTTCATATATCAGTTCCAGGTCGGGAGAAGAGGCGTATTGAATGGTAAATTTGTCTTCGTCTTGTCTAAATACCCAGGTGGAATCTTGCAGTCGCGATGCTTTGTTTTGCAATGTGTCTGTCGCTACCGCTTTGAGCTCCATTGTTTTTTGAGTGAGCTTCCTTGCGTTCTGTAAACCCTCTGATACCGCTGGAATTTCAACTGGTGATTGTTTTGTTGTTGGTGGTGACTGGTTGGATACCAGTGCCAGGCTTGCGTTTCCAGGTGTGAATTGATGGGTAGCGCCGGTATAGATTACCCACGCGGCAACACCCAGGGCGCTAAATTGAAAAATAGTCTTTAGCGAACCTAACATGAAAAAAAGCACAGGGTAGGAATACCGATTGTTGGCCTTGAACATTCGATAGTTATGAAATAGTGTGAACGGGTTCATCACGTAACTTCCTGTTTTTTTGTGAGCAGTGTCCGCTTTCTAAGTACAACCAATGCTACGTAGAGAGCGTCTGGCGCGGTCGTTTTTGCGAGTCGCGAGAGAGTGTCACATTCGTAACGTTTGAGTTGTGATTGATATCTAGTCCAGTGAAAGAGAGGCAGATCTATTTGTGAAAACCTGAACGCGATCTCTCTGCCACAGGAGGCGTTGCTTAGTTAATTAGTTAATCAGGGTGATGGGTTAGGATTGAGTGACGTTCAACCTTGCTCTTTTCATGGGCGCACACCGTCATCTGCTGAGTCTTTGATACACAGAAAAATCGGTAATGTAGTGGTTGCGATGCGTGACCCGGATTCAAGAAACAACGGTCGCGGTATCGCTATGCTGAAAGCCGCAGGAATACAACTTACCGAAGAGGTTTTATATGATGATGTATCAACGTTTCTAAGCCCCTTTCTCAACACCTGCTTGCGGTAGTGTTTTTGTAAGTAGTAGAAATAACCTTAATTCGATTTTTAACTGCATTGCCTTGGATAGCTTTCGAATGGGCCTGGTTAATTTAGAAATTGGGTAGGAGTTCGCGCGTAACAGACTTGTGTATTTCGTGCCAGCCAGGTCACGAACGACAACGCCCATGGATGCGACAGGTGTGCCCTGTATAGTTACCGTATTTGTAAGCTATATACCTGATGGCTACAGTCATCTGTGCAAAACCAATGCGCCGTTGTCATCAAAAGGGTTCGACCACTTCTCGTCGGTATATAGATTGGTGCCGCTAAGCGTTTTTATAAAAGCTGTTAGCGCGCTACGTTCTGACGCTGTTAACAGTAGTTTCTGACCAAGGCCCTGTGCTTGACCGTTCCCCTGACGCATACCACCGCGGAGTCTGTTGTCCAGTTCGCGATTATTGTTGTCTGCTGTGATGTTGTCATAGTGGTCGAGCACATCATTAAATGTGGTGAGAGAACCATCATGCATGAATGGGCCGTTGGCTAGACCATTGGGAGAAAACAGATCTCGAAGCGTAGGGGATCTGGTGTTCTCGGTATCTGTTGCAAGCGGGTTCTCTGCCACAGAGATCACGCCGTTGTTTCGGGTATTCGGGTCGATATCAAATTCGGGAGCACGATGACATGCCTGGCATCCAAGTCCGGTGCCGGCGATACGTTGAGATTCGTTGTTGAAATCCGGACGCTCGAGGAACAGCCTCTTGCCTTCATTTTCTTCGGCGTTAAAGTTTGCGAATGCGGCCCGGTCATTGTTTGTGTTCGCGCGCCCCAGGTCATAACGGCTATCAAAGGATTGAATGCTGCGAATGAATTGAGCCAGCGCACTCTGCATTCTATCTTCGGTAATAACATTGTTGGCGAAAGCATCAATGAACAATGAATCATAATAAGTGGTAGTTGATAGTTTTTCTAACAACGCTGTGAAGTCAGGGTCACCGTTGGTGCCACTGAATCCCATTTCAGCATGGTCCCGTATCGGTTGTGTGGTTTGTGCTTCGAGGTTGTCTGCCCGCTCGTCCCAGAAGAACCGTGCTTCTTCGGAGAAACGTCCGTTGACCAGGCGCATGGAATGTCGAGCGGTCTGACCATTGACTCCTGTGCTGACGACGGCAGTATCGGAAAAAGCCAGTGCCTGCTGGTGGCAACTTGCACACGATACGGTGTTGTCTTTTGACAGGCGCTTATCGTAAAAAAGGACGCGACCAAGGGTAGCGCCAGCGTCAGTGATAATGTTGTTTGTGGTGTTGTCCCGTTGTATGTAAAACGGTATGTCCTGGTTGGCATAGTTGTGTGGGAGTGGCGAAGGGATAGATTCCTCAGTCACAGCAACCGCGGAATTCCCGTCAGTTGATTGGGCGCTTTGTTCGCTATTCGAATCAACGCTTGCTACTTGCTCTATGTTGGTTTCTGTTTGCGTAGCGCTACTGGTGGTAGTGTCAGCGTTATCTTGTCCGCCACATGCGCTGAGAATAGTACCCAGAAGTAGTGCGGTGTATCGGTGTACTTGTGATGAGTGTCTCAGGACGTTAGCCTCGGGTTCGATCAGTTGAGTCGTTTAGCGGCTGTACCCTAGCAATTTTAACGTGATGTTTCGTGCTTAAAGGTGAATATCCTTATTTTATGCACAATGTGGAGCAAAGGGTAAGATTATGAATTCTCACCTATTCCTAGCCTGCATTATTCATGAGGCGACCAGTGAAATAGGCGCTAAGTCTTTATAAGAAGCGTTTAGCCTACGCCTTCCTGCAGGTAAATTAACCATTGGTACGCGACAAACGCGGCAACAAAAGCCAGGCCTTCTAATCGATTGATTCTGCCGTCTTTGCCACGCAGCCCGATACAAAATACCAGTAGTGCAATCGTGAGTGCTATCTG
>CALGJU010000045.1 GCA_937928685.1 uncultured Granulosicoccaceae bacterium | reverse complement strand
AAAACCCATGAGTCTAGATACTCCACAAATCGATCTTGATGAAGTCATTGATAACGATCAGGCACACGTCTGGCATCACTTGACGCAGCACAAGCCATATGAAACTGCGAAGCCACCGGTAATGATCAGTGGTTCCGGCATTCGCGTGAAAAACGCTGATGGCAAAGAGTTCATTGATGCAGTTTCCGGTGGTGTCTGGACAGTGAACGTCGGTTATGGTCGGGAGCGTATTGCTAACGCTGTCCGTGATCAGCTGGTACAGATGTGTTATTTCGCGGGCTCAGCGGGGAACATACCTGCCGCAATGTGTGCTAAGAAGCTCATCGACAAGATGCCCGGTATGAGCCGAGTGTATTATTCGAACTCAGGTTCCGAGGCCAACGAAAAAGCTTACAAAATGGTGCGCCAGTTGGCTGCCATTGAAAACAACGGCGTAAAGCACAAAATAATCTACCGGGATCGTGATTACCACGGAACAACGATCGGTGCCTTAAGCTCATGTGGTCAGTCACAAAGAAAAGACCAGTACGGACCGTTTGCTCCGGGCTTTGTCATGATGCCTGACTGTCTTGAGTATCGTAGCGCCTATGGTGATGTAGACGACTATGGCGAAAGAGCGGCAAGAGAGCTTGAAAAAGTGATCCTTGCTGAAGGCCCGGAGACTGTTGGTGCCGTCGTGCTGGAACCAATCACGGCGGGCGGTGGTGTTATTCCTCCTCCGGCGGGCTATTGGGAAACGATTCAAGAGATCTGCAAAAAATACAATGTACTCATTCATATTGATGAAGTGGTATGTGGCTTAGGCAGAACCGGTAAGTGGTTTGGTTATCAGCACTATGGAGTGAAGCCTGATTTCGTCACCATGGCCAAAGGCCTTGCCAGTGGTTATGCGGCGATATCTTGTACGGTAACCACAGAAGATGTGTTCGATCGATTTAAGGCGAATGCTGATGATCCGATGAGCTACTTCCGTGATATCAGTACTTTTGGTGGTTGTGCTTCGGGTCCTGCAGCAGCGCTTGAAAATATTCGCATTATTGAAGATGAAAACCTGGTCGAGAATACCGCCAAAATGGGTGAGTATCTGATGGGCCGGTTACACGAGCTTAAAGATAAGCACGAAATCATCGGTGATGTTCGTGGAGTGGGGTTGTTTGTGGGGGTTGAGCTGGTCGAAGATCGCAAGACCAAGGTGCCAGTGGATGAATCTATCCCTGCGGCAATTGCTGCAGACTGCATGGCTAATGGTGTGATCATTGGTCGTACTAATCGCAGCTTTGAAACCTTCAACAATACCTTGTGTTTAAGTCCGGCTCTGATCTGTACTAAAGAAGATCTTGATCAGATTGTTGATGCGATTGATGCAGCAATCACCAGAGTGACTGCGGCGTAAGCTATTGTAATAGTGCGCTCCCCTTGCGGGAGGTTATTTAACGGCGTGTACACTAATAATAGTTACACGCCGTTTTTGTTTCAGCTGGTTTTAATTGGCTTAAAACGGTATATCGTCTGAGAAATCTTCGCGAGTGGCTGTGAGCTCCGGGTAGTCTGCTTCGGGCGCTTTAGCGGCGGCTGCGGCAGGCGCTTTGGCACTGCGAGCAGGCTGTGCAGCGCCGACAGCTTCAATTTTCCAGGCGTCCAGATTGGTAAAGTAACGGTCATTCCATTCGCGTCCGCGAAGATTAAAGTGGACGGTGATGTCATCCGCTTCATTGTGATCGTCGATGAGATCGCACTTATCTTGTGTAAGCTGAAATTTGATCATTTGCGGGTAGTTACCGTCGACAATTTCGATAACGAATTCTCTTGCACGAAACTTCTCTGATTTTTGTTCAGTTTCGAATACTTTGTGTAACTTACCGTCTACTTGAAATGCCATGATATGTGGTGCCTGACTGATAAAGCGGGTGGAAATTTTACCTTAAATTGATCGACCGAGGGGTCGAATTTCACCCTTAAACTTGTTCCAACTCGACTAAAGTGCCACAAAAATCTTTGGGGTGGAGAAACACAACAGGCTTACCGTGAGCGCCGGTTTTTGGTTTGCCGTCTCCCAGTACTCGTGCCCCCTGCGAGGTCATTTTTGCTATAGCATCATCGATGTCAACGACTTCGTAGCACAAGTGGTGAATGCCACCAGCCGGGTTTTTTTCCAAGAAACGCTGAATCGGAGAGTCTTTCCCGAGTGGTTTAAGTAGCTCGATTTTGGTGTTCGGTAACTCCACGAACACAGTGGTTACCCCGTGCTCTGGCAGATCAGTGGCGTCGCTCACTACAGCACCAAGTGTGTCCCGGTATATTGCGGTGGCGGCTTCCAGATCACTGACTGCAATCGCTACATGGTTGAGCTTGCCAATCATGATTTTTCAAACTCCAATATCTTTTGATCGACATCAAGTGTATTACCGGCGGTGGTAAATATTTTAGCAATGGTGCCATTGCGCTCGGCTTTGAGTACATTTTCCATTTTCATGGCTTCAACAACGGCGAGTGAATCACCGGCACTGACGGTGTCACCTTCTTTCACCATGACATCGACCAGCAGGCCCGGCATTGGCGATAGCAGTAGGCTTGAGGTATCAATCTCTTTGCGAATCGGCATGTAGTGGTACTTGGATGCAGCCCGTGGTGACATCACTTGCAACTCAGCTACATGCTTTGCATTGCTGATTTCACAACCGAGCGAGGTACGCTTCCATTGCAGTGCTACCACGCGATCATCTATCGTTGCGTTGAACATAGATTGCGCTGGTTTCCAATCGGTTATCACCGTTGTCGTGCTTGTGTTGTTTTCGAGTTGGAATTCACCGTCACTCAGTTGGGTGACGTTAAATGGAATTATTTCGCCCTTGTCGATCACCACAAGTGGCATGGTAGTGGGTATTGTTATCGAGCGCATCGTACCGCTGATGGATAGCTCTATTTGACGTTGTAAAAACCGGCTGATAACAGCGGCCGCATGTTGATGTAGTCGTTCAGTCGTTGTGGGCTCTACGCGGCTAAATCCATCCGGGTAATGTTGTTCGATAAAGTGCGTAGAAAAATCACCGTTTCTAAAGTCACTATGATCAAACAATGCTGATAGAAAAGGCATGTTGGTTGTAACGCCATCAATCTGATACTGATCTAACGCGATCTTCATTTTTTCAATTGCACTAGCGCGTGTATCACCCCAGGTGATTAGTTTTGAAATCATCGGGTCGTAGTAAATTGAGACCTCACCACCTTCGAATACGCCGCTATCTACGCGCACGTCTGACGAGGGAGCGGGTTCTACGTAGTGTTTGACACGTCCGGTGGAAGGCAGGAATTCACGGAACGGATTTTCAGCATAGACGCGAGCTTCCATAGACCAGCCGTTAATGCCAATGTCTGATTGCTGATGTTTGAGTTTATCGCCCGCTGCGATGTGAATCATCTCTTCAATCATGTCGAGCCCGGTGATCATTTCAGTCACCGGGTGCTCGACTTGTAAGCGGGTATTCATTTCCAGAAAGTAGAAATTCTGGTTGGCATCGACAATAAATTCAACCGTACCTGCTGAGTGATAATCAACTGTCTTTGCGAGTGCGCAAGACTGTTCGCCCATGGCTTTTCGGGTGGCTGCATCCAGAAACGGGGAGGGGGCTTCTTCTATAACTTTTTGATGACGTCTTTGAATGCTGCATTCACGCTCGTTTAAATAAAGCGTGTTGCCATGTTTATCGGCGAGCACTTGAATTTCAATATGGCGTGGTTTTTCAATGAATTTTTCAATGAAAATGCGATCATCACCGAAGCTTGTTTTGGCTTCGTTGGTGGCGCGCTCGAATCCTTCGGTGCACTCTTCATCGTTGTAGGCTACGCGCATGCCTTTACCGCCGCCACCGGCACTGGCCTTAAGCATTACCGGGTAGCCAATGCCATTGGCTATGGTGATCGCGTGAGTGGCGTCAGTAATAATATCTGTGTGTCCGGGCACTGTATTAACACCGGCTTCAATGGCAATTTTTTTAGAAGTGATCTTATCGCCCATGCACTCAATGGCATGTTGTCCCGGACCGATGAACGTAATGTTGTTTGCTTCAAGGGCAGTCGCGAATTCTGAATTCTCTGACAGAAATCCGTAACCCGGATAAACCGCATCTGAGCCCGTGTCTTTGCATGCCTGAATGATTTTATCTATGCAAAGGTAGCTCTCGGCTGAGGCTGCAGCTCCAATATGTATAGCTTCGTCAGCGGTTCGTGTGTGTAGCGCAGAGCGGTCAGCGTCTGAATAGACAGCAACAGTCGCGATACCCATTTTCTTTGCGGTACGCATCGCCCGGCAGGCAATCTCACCACGGTTGGCAATCAGTATTTTTGAAAACATGAGTGTGGTTTATCTTGTGATTATTACAGTGGTAGGTTGTCGTGTTTGCGCCACGGATTTTCAAGCTGCTTGTTAGCGAGCATATCCAGTGAACGACAAATATGCATTCTGGTGCCTTCAGGCTTAATCACATCATCAATGTAGCCGCGACTGGCAGCGATGAACGGGTTGGCGAATTTATCTCGATACTCCTCGGTACGTTTTTCTATTTTTTCCGCATCGCCAATGTCTTTTCTAAAAATGATCTCAACCGCACCCTTAGGGCCCATCACGGCAATTTCCGCGTTTGGCCACGCAAGATTTACATCGCCACGCAAGTGTTTTGAAGACATAACGTCATAAGCGCCGCCATAAGCTTTGCGTGTGATGACTGTGATCTTTGGAACGGTGCACTCGGCATAGGCGAACAATAATTTCGCCCCGTGTTTGATGATGCCACCGTACTCTTGTGAGGTGCCGGGTAAGAACCCTGGAACATCAACGAAGGTGATTATCGGAATATTAAATGCATCGCAGAATCGAACAAAGCGGGCGGCTTTAATAGAAGATTTAATATCAAGGCAACCAGCAAGCACTAGCGGTTGGTTGGCGACGATGCCAACAGTTTTTCCGTCCATGCGCGCCATACCGATAATAATGTTCTTCGCGTAGTCAGGTTGAATTTCAAAGAAGTGGCCGTCATCGACAACTTTAAAAATCAGTTCGTGTATATCGTATGGCTGGTTGGGGTTGTCTGGTACCAGTGTGTTCAAAGACGATTCACGCCGATCCGGTGAATCAGCGCAAGGTCGTGTCGGTGGCTTTTCGCGATTGTTCAGTGGCAGAAAATCATAGAACTCACGCAATTTACGAAGCGCATGCAGTTCGTTTTCAAAGGCAATATCACAGACGCCGGATATTGTTGCGTGGGTCTCGGCGCCTCCGAGTTCTTCGTGAGTTACTTCTTCATGGGTCACGGTCTTCACCACTTCAGGACCGGTCACAAACATATACGAAGTATCGCGTACCATAAAAATAAAATCGGTCATTGCGGGGGAATAAACTGCTCCACCGGCACAGGGACCCATGACCATTGAAATTTGCGGCACAACCCCTGATGCCAGTACATTGCGTTGAAATACCTCGGCATAGCCCCCCAGCGATGCAACGCCTTCCTGAATGCGTGCGCCACCTGAATCGTTTAAACCAATGACAGGTGCGCCGACTTTCATCGCCTGATCCATAATCTTGCAGATTTTTTCTGCATGCGCTTCAGACAGAGAACCGCCAAAAACAGTGAAGTCCTGGCTGAAGACAAATACCAGGCGTCCGTTGATGGTGCCCCAGCCCGTAATGACACCGTCACCAGGAATTTTTTGATCTTGCATGCCGAAGTCAACGCAGCGATGTTCAACGAACATGTCTGACTCTTTAAAGCTATCGTCATCAAGCAATACTTCTACGCGCTCACGTGCGGTGAGTTTGCCCTTGGCATGGTGTTTGTCAATTCGTTCTTGGCCACCGGCAAGGCGTGCGGCCTCGCGTCGTTCAAGTAGTTCTTGATCGATGGATTGCATAGAAAATGATTACCTGTCCAATGATTGAGTGTTGAGCCGGTGTGGAATAGCTACCGGCTTTTACTCAGTAAAATAATTTGCCCTGACGAATGCGTATTGCCTACGCATCTGTTTTTTGCGGGTAGCCAATGGTTGCCAGTGATTCGGTGATCTCATCAAGGATTACCGGGTCGTCAATAGTAGCAGGCATCTTCCAGTCAGTGCCGTCAGCAATTGAGCGCATAGTAGCGCGTAGAATTTTTCCGGAGCGTGTTTTCGGCAGGCGAGTCACGACCACAGCACTTTTAAATGCGGCGACTGGCCCGATCTCACCGCGAACCTTTTGGATCACTTCAGTGCAGATGTCCGCTTCACTGCGATCACATCCCGAATTGAGTACCAGCATCCCTACAGGCACTTGGCCTTTTAAGGAGTCTGCAGCACCCATCACAGCACATTCAGCGACATCCGGGTGTCCTGCGAGTACTTCTTCCATTGCACCGGTGGAGAGTCGGTGGCCTGCGACATTGATAACATCGTCGGTACGCGCCATCACGAACACGTAGCCGTCCTCATCAATGTAACCGGCGTCTCCGGTTTCATAGTGGCCCGGAAAGTTTTTGAAATACGAATCTACGAATCGATCAGGCGCGTTCCAAAGGGTTGGAAAAGTGCCCGGTGGTAGTGGGGATTCGACGACTAACGCACCGATGTCACCAGGGTTGCACTCTGAACCATCATGATTAAGCGCTTTTAATTTGTAGCCAGGAGCAGGCTTGGTTGGAGAGCCGATTTTAATAGGCAGCATTTCAATGCCCGCGTAGTTCGCGCAAATAGACGATCCGGTTTCAGTTTGCCACCAATGATCGATGACCGGAACTTGCAACATTTGTTGCGCCCACTCCAGTGTGTCGGGATCACATCGCTCACCTGCAAGAAACAGATAGTCGAGATGCGACATGTCGTACTTGCTCAGGTATTCGCCCTTTGGATCTTCCTTTTTTATTGCGCGGAATGCGGTAGGTGCAGTGAACAGAACGCGTACCTTGTGCTCCGATATGACTCTCCAGAACGCACCCGGGTCGGGTGTGCCTACCGGTTTACCTTCATACAGAACGGTGGTGTTGCCATGGAACAGCGGGGCGTAAACGATGTACGAATGCCCCACCACCCAACCTACGTCTGATGCTGCCCAGTACACATCACCCGGATCAACCCCGTAAATACCTTTCATGGTCCACTTTAGCGAGACGATACTACCGCCGGTATCGCGCACAACTCCTTTAGGCGCGCCGGTTGTACCAGAGGTATACAAAATATAAAGCGGGTGATTAGCATCAACTGCAACACACTCTGCAGGGCCGGCTTTAGTCTCTGCGTCGCGCCAGTCCACATCGTGATTTTGGCTCAGGGAAGCGACAGACTGATCACGTTGCCAGATATAACACTGTGATGGCTTGTGGGTGGCAAGCTCAATGGCTTTATCGAGTAGGGGTTTGTACTCAACGATACGCCCTGGCTCAAGCCCGCAGGATGCGGCCAGAATGGCCTTTGGCTGGCAATCATCAATGCGTACGGCCAGTTCGTTGGCGGCAAACCCGCCGAATACCACACTGTGAACGGCGCCTATTCGGGCGCACGCAAGCATGGCAATCGCCGCCTCTGGAATCATTGGCATGTAAACAATGACCCGATCACCGGCCGCTACACCTCCTTGTTGCAACATGCCAGCGACTTTAGACACCCGCAATTGCAGTTCGCGATAACTGATTTTTGTCGATTCATCTGTGACCGCGCTGTCGTAGATGATCGCGGTTTGCTCCGCCCGGCCGTTTTCGACATGCAGATCCACGGCGTTATAACAGGCGTTGGTACGACCGTCTGGAAACCAGCGATAGAAAGGCGCGTTCGACTCATCGAGGGCAACGGTGGGGAACTGGTCCCAGTGAATATTTTTGGCTGCCTCAAGCCAAAAGCTCTCTTTGTCGGATATTGATCGATCGTAGAGGCTTTTATAGGCAGACATGTGGGGCGGCTCTCGTGGGCAGGATTGTAGGGATTGTCGCAAACAATCCTTGCGAGGCACAACAAAATGGGATTGTAAAAATGGTGATCTCTGCTAAATAGTCCTTAAGGAGCGGCCAGTTGAGTTTACTAGTCAACCTGAGGGCGATAAAAAGCGCAGTCATCAGTAAACTATTGTTACCGTTCGGGTAGAAGCAGTGCAAACTCGGCTGACACATCTTGATTCAAATTGACACCATGTTAACGATAGGTAACAATTCCAGCCTGATGTTAGAGTGCGGCCACGAATTACACGCAAATCGTGGTTAGCTAGCAGTAAGCGCATCAGACTATTCGGAGGTCAGCGAGCCAGTCCGCCAACCTGCGTGAAGAATAATAAAATTAGGAGTGACGACATGGCAAAAGGGCAATCACTACAAGAACCCTTCTTGAACACCCTTCGAAAAGAACGTGTGCCGGTGTCTATCTACTTGGTAAATGGCATCAAACTGCAAGGCCAAATTGAGTCATTTGATCAGTTTGTAGTTCTATTGAAAAACACTGTGAGCCAAATGGTTTACAAACACGCGATCTCCACCATTGTCCCGTCCCGTGCTGTGAAGATGGCACCACCAACCGCTGAGGAACAGGAAGCTGCGGAAAGTTAACCTGGTAAGTAGGGTGCACATTGTTTGATCGGCTGGAAGTCGGCAACGAGTGCGTCGTAGTCAATGTTGAACTTCATGGACAGGAAAGTTATCCAGGTGAATTCCTAGAATTAGTTAAGTCAACTCAAGCCAACATTGTTGGCAATGTGACTGTGAAGATCAGAAATCCGCATCCCCGCTATTTTCTCGGTACCGGCAAGGCTGAAGAGGTCGCCGGACTGGTGAGTGAGGCGCAAGCGGATCTCGTCATTATTGATCACTCCTTATCTCCGAGTCAGGAACGCAATCTTGAGGCGCTTTTAAAGTGCCGGGTGCTCGACCGTGCCGGGCTTATTCTGGATATCTTTGCCCAGCGAGCACGTTCGTTTGAAGGTCAGTTGCAAGTTGAGCTGGCGCAGCTTGAGCACCTTTCTACCAGGCTTGTACGAGGCTGGACGCACCTGGAGCGTCAGAAGGGCGGGATAGGACTGCGTGGACCAGGTGAGACGCAGCTGGAGACAGACAGGCGTTTGATTGGCGCTCGCATTAAACAAATTAAGAAACGCATGGATCGTGTTGATTCTCGTCGCGAGCAAGGGCGCCGCAACCGCAAGAAAAACGAACTGCCGACTGTATCCGTTGTGGGATACACCAATGCTGGCAAGTCTACGCTGTTTAATCGTCTGACTGATTCAGCGGTCTATTCGGCGGATCAGTTGTTTGCAACCCTTGATCCGACCATCCGTAAGCTTGATCTGGGGGTGGGTGGTCAGGCGGTGATTGCCGACACGGTAGGGTTTATCAGCAACTTGCCGCACGAACTGGTTGAGTCATTTAGATCAACACTGCAGGAAACGCGCGAGGCCACCGTACTGCTGCATATTGTCGATGCGTCTGATCCGCTACGTGAGACGCGCCGGGAGCAAGTACAGGAAGTATTGTCCGAGATTGGTGCAGATGTGCCGCAAATTCTGGTATTGAACAAAATAGACCTGCTCGATGTTGCGGCACGAAATGACCTGCTGGATGAGTGTTTGGGCGAAGACGCGGTGGCGGTATCCGCCATCAGCGGTGAAGGAATAGAAGATCTGCTCGCCCGGATATCTAAACGGGTGCAGCCGGAGCGACGCAATGGATGGCTGACATTAACCGCGATGCAAGGCAAGGAGCGCGCTATGCTGTATGAGCGAGATGCCGTAAAACAGGAAGAAATCGGCACCAGTGGCGAATTTATTCTTCGATTGGAGATCGCGGAACACGACTGGCATCGATTTATTAAGCAAACTGGAATCAACGCCGAGCTTGTAATGCATCCAGTTTGACCACATTCATCTTGATACCTATCAGTGGGCCGCCTAAACTTAGCGGCTTGGCCGGTGCAATCGCAGTCTGATCAAATCACCAAATCACATACTAAAATTACAGCAAATCGCTGTTTCTAGAACTAATTCGGAGTGGGCCATGGCCTGGAATGAGCCGGGGGGCAACAACAACGATCCCTGGGGTAACAAAAAAAACGACAGCGGCCCACCTGATCTTGATGAGGTTTTTCGCAATCTGCAGAAGAAAC
>CALGJU010000044.1 GCA_937928685.1 uncultured Granulosicoccaceae bacterium | reverse complement strand
TTCGACACCAGAGAAAATCTCGCGTCACATCTCAGCCGATCCGCATCGCTAGTGGCGGGCCACGCTTCTCAGGCGATCAGCTGACCTGTTTAGCGAGATTTCCTCTGGCTGCCGAATCCTCATGAATAATGCAGGCTAGAGAATCTATGCGCTGCTGCAGAGATAGAAAATAATAAACGTATAAGTCTATCTATTACGAGCCCTGCGCTCATAATGATGATTTATTACCTATAGCCTTATCGTTATCTGGACACCAACTTTGTCTACGCGACGCGACCTAATGAAAAGCCTCTGGCAAGATGATGGCGAATCGTAATAGCCAGTATTACCCCTGGAACCAGACCGAGCACACCTGCTGCGGCCAGCAGCGGGATGTTAGCACTCATCACACTGCCAGCGCGGCTCATGATGCCGCCAAACGGTTTTGCATTGATTGTTGTGAGTGCATTTGAAATCAGAAATTCAACCCATGAAAACATAAAGCAGAAGAAAGCCGCCACCGCGATGCCGGTTGCGATCTGCGGCAGCAATAAATGGCGGAAAAATCCGAAAGTGCTGTAGCCATCTATAGCAGCGCTTTCATCTATTTCTACCGGCACCTCGGATATAAAGCCTTCCAGTATCCAGATTGCTAGTGGAACGCTGAAAAAACAATGTGCGATGGCAACTGCAAGATGGGTGTCGATCAGGTTGAGTGTCGAAAAGATCTGTACAAACGGCACCAATAAGATGGCAGGTACCATCATACGCAGCATGAGAAGCCCGAAGAACAGGAGCCTGCGCCCTGGAAAACGATAGCGTGAAAAAGCATAGGCCGCCGGTAAAGCAACGGTCATGGATATCATCATATTAATGGTCACGTAGATTAGTGCATTGATATAGCCAAGGTACCAGTCGGGATCTGACAGGATAAATCTGTAATTGGAAAAAGTTGGTTCAGAGGGAAATAGCACCAGTGATCCCGTGTTGCCACCTTTACTCTGAAGGCTGATGGCGATAAGCCAATAGACGGGAATCATGACAAGGAAAACGAAAATGGCGGGCGTAAAAGAGAAGCGGGATGTCATAGGATTCCCTTGTTTTCACCGGCAGGCATCATCAACCGGTAGAAGACAGCAGACACTAGCATCACAATCACAAAGTATATGACGGCCATGGCTCCGGCTTTACCCAGGTCAAACTGGATGAGGCCGGTTTGTACCAGCTCATGGGACAGAAAAGTTGTGCTGACGCCCGGACCGCCGCGAGTGATTACATAGGGTTCCGTGTAGAGGGTAAAGCTATCCATAAACCTGAGTAACAAAGCGATAGCGAGGACTAACTTTAATCGTGGAAGTTGAATATGTCGAAACACGGACCAGCGGCTGGCGCTATCTATCGCTGCAGCCTGATAGTAGGCGTCGGGTATTGTTCTGAGTCGTGCGTAGCATAGTAATATGACTAGCCCTGTCCAGTGCCATGTATCCATTAGCAACAATACGGCCCAGGTCCAGAGTGGGCTATTCATATCGGGTGTCAGCCCAATGCCTGAAAGTGACTGATAAAGTAAGCCTGTTTCCGGTTGGATCATGGCTTTCCAAAGGTAGCCAACAACAATAGTCGGGGTCAGCATTGGTATTGCCAATAGCACGATATAAAATGTCGTTAGCCATCCCGACCCGGGCATTCGTAGCGCGATGATGATGCCCAGTGGAATCTGCACTGACAGCACCAGTATTGAAAATCCCAGGCTACGCGCTATTGCCCGGTAGAATTCGACGGATCCCAGAACGTCACTAAACCATTGACTCCCCACCCAGACAAATACGTTGCCGCCAAACGTATCGTGTAGTGAATAGAACCCGACAAAGGCGATCGGTATTAATCCGGCTACGAGAAGTACAAGCATTGCGGGCGTAAGATAAAGCCATGCGGTGGTTGTTTCGCGTGAGTTGTGCATTTGATGCTTTTTTGTGTAAATCCAGGAAATAATACTGCGTCGCAAGCTAATAGAAGTCAATCGATCAGAGAGGCTAGTGTACTGGACCAAATAGAGTGTGCATTTGAGAGTTCGTCATTTGGTTTGCAACAAGGCGAAGCTCGCAGGCAATAGTTATTCTCTTTTCAAGAGCTACAACGCTGTGGCAAGTCAAATGCCGAGCTCCCGCAGGGGCGATTAATCAAAGTGCACACCACATTCGTTGCAGCCACTATGACTTACTGTTGTCCCGATTTATCTATTAAAATTAGACACTTTGATTGATTGACTCATATGGGCAATATATTTGTTCCAGTACACTAGGCTATCTACAGGCATATGCTGCAAGGGTTGGTAGGTTCTTTGCATTTACCAGTTATCTCATTGCAGATCCCAACCACAGCAAGCCTTTCAGATGCGGCGGTCGTGTGAGTTCATCGCTTGGGTCTTAAGTAAATTTGATATCTAATTAAATTGGATGCCTGGGGAGTTCAGATGGCTAGCGTGTATTGCACATCCTGTAAGGCAAAGATTACTCAACAGGATGTGACGTGTCCGCGATGCGGTTCTCCGACCAGTCGGACAATACCTATCGTATTGTGCATTGTAGCGTCCCTTGCTTGTCTGTGGTTATATAGTGCCTATCATCAATCAACTGATTTATATGAAAGGGAAGTTCCGTTCTCGATTAAAAACACACCAGACCCATCCCATATTGGTATGTCTGAAGAATGAACTGTATTGTCATGCGTTCAGGTGATTGTGTGTCTGCCTCGCATGCTGTCCAGAAGATATGTCAACCGTATGGTGATAGCTGAGGGGCAGATATGGCTATCAAGTACTTTTCGTCTCTGAGCAAAGGCTTGTTTATTATTCCCTATGTTGCTGCGTGACAATCACAGTGCCATTTGTAGTTTTGTTATGCAGTGGCAGCACTGATCCATGGTACCGATGAATTCAAATCGCAGAACGTCGTTTGTGTTTTTGGCGATCATGGCGCTCGGTCTATCTCTGCGTTGTTTGTACTTTGTGGGAATTGGTGGTTTTGATGACATCAGTTACCTTGTGCATGTTGCCGAGATTCTTGACGGGTCCTTTTCCACAGAGTTTGTCTTTAATGGCAACTTTCCGTTTCGCTACCGAGTCGGGATACTGTTCCCTACTGCTGCGATGTATCGACTGGTAGGGCCCGGTGAGGTTTCGGCTGCAATCTTCCCGCTTGTGGTATCTATGGCGACAATCTGGCTGGCCTGGCGGGCCGGGCAACTGTTTTCACCATTAGTTGGGCTTCTTTCGGCGTTGCTTATGGCGACATTACCGATAGCGATCATTTCAGCGACATCACTATTGCCGACCCTCTTCACCGCATTTTTTTGTGGATTGGGCATAGTTTGGTGGATTGAACTGGAGGGCTTGCATCGCTTGCGGTCGATGCAGCGATCGGCGTCGATATCACTGCTATCAATGCGCACTGTGAAGTATTTCTCTGTCGGGGTGTCCCTCGGTGTGGCGTACTTGTTTCGCGTTGAGGCCGGTGTGTGCGGGCTGGTGTTTATCGCATTCGGCCTTTTTTGGTGGAAGCCACATCGCGGTTGGTTTATCGCCGCACTCGGGGTGGTTGTGGTTATCGGGGCGGAGAATATTGTCTATTACTCGATGCACGGTGAATGGTTTTTTCGTCTGAAGATGATTTCCCGTGGTTTTGCAGAGGTGGCGGCGCTTGGTGGTACGGGGTCGCCCATTCTCGATGCAAAGTCGCCAATGGTATATATAAGTGCCTTGTTTTTTAAGCCAACAGATATGGGCCTGCACGGAGCCGCCTTTGTGCTCGCTGCTATTGCTTCGTTGGGGGCGATTAAATATGCGCCAAGCCGCCCGCTGCTTATATGGTTTTGGCTTTTGCTGTTGTATCTATTGTTTGGTACCTGGAGTTTTGATGCCTACGTTCCTACCACCAAGAATCCTCGATACTTGCTAAATGTGTGCTTGCCTGGTGTGGTGCTGCTGGCCAGCGCGATAGCCCACTTGATTGAACGCCGGGGCAGAGTGCGACTGGTTGCATGGGGTGGGCTGTGTGTGGTTCTATTTGGGAGCCTGGTGCTGGTGAATCCGACCTGGGTCTACCGGTATGAGAACGCCGCTGGCAGCCGGGTGGCGGCGCAGATGATCCGGGCGGAGCTGGGTAACCGTGATGAAGTTTCAAATGCGTTGATACAAGCCGAATATTACACGGCGATCAATCTTACACACTTTCTGCCCGGTGCTACTATCACGCAGATCTCATCTGCAGATATCGCATTGGATGATAAGTTATCCGCTGAGGTATCTGTGGACGGTGGCTTTGTGATTCATGACCCGTTTGTTGCGAATAAATACGCCGACGCCGTTGGCTATCAGATACCGGCTGAGATACTTGCACCTCCAGAGGCATGGCAGCTTATTGCATCACGTAAAAGGAATAACAGCGGATTCCCGTATCGGGCTCTACGGTGGCTATCGCGCCTTACAGGTGGGCGCATTCAGGGGTTTGAGAATTCGTTGAGGCCCGGTGATTTGCTGTTGTATAAAGTGACAAAGCTTTAGGTGCCAAAGTAGATACCAGGCAGCCGGGGCCAAGATGACACAAGGGTGGCTAACGTGGCTGTTCGATAGCTATTGTGGTGAAGACAGAGAATGAGGTGCTATCTATTGATAGGCCTCAGGCCGCATCGCAATCATCAGGAAACAGCTCGGAATCACCGCTGACCGGACGCAAAGTATCTACCAGTGTATTCAGAGTGTCGAGTTGTGGTTCTGCCAGTTTGATGAACCTCACGATGAGGCCGCTATCAGCCCCTCGGCGTTTTTCACCCAGAAGTTTTATCTCAAAGTCCTTTAGCACGCCTACCGTGTTACCACCATCAGTCAACTTCAATTCCTTCACCTTGCTGGTGTCACCTGATTTGAAGCATTGCGATTTTACTCTGAGGCCGATTCCGTTAGTAATGAAAAAGCAGCCTCCACGTGCGTTGAATACCAGCGTGCCATTGAATTTGTCCCACGCTTCTCTAAACGGGTCAGTTTTCTCCAGTGTCATAGAGAATTGAGCTGCCACTCTGTTTCCGCCGATTGCCCGCTTATTAATAGTATTCGTGGTCAAGGTGGTTAATCCATTAAGTGTTCTGATCAGGGTAATTCACAGTACTACTGCGGCCGTCGCGGGCATAGAAAGCCTACGAGCAAGTTGGCGGCGTTGTCAGACATTCTATTAGCGGTTTCGATGAATCACCACTTTTAATGAGAATTGTGTCTCTTATTTAAGCCGGTTGTGGAGAAAAGTAACCGTTAATCAAACAGGGAATACGTTCTGTCCTGCGTCTTGTTTTGTACCAGCGTTTTGTACCCGCGATAGTTCTCTGCAGTCTATGTGCAGAGTTAGTGGCTCAAAAACAGCAGCAGACTGGAAACCAGGCTGGTTTTCTTTTTGGTGATAACAACTTTTGCCCGTTGGCCGATTATGGGAGCTGATGTCCGGGCCGTGTCCAGCGTTACAGTAACTTTGAATTCATTGGTCTGTGGGCTCGTTGAGGAAAACGCCCTCAGATTGCTGTTTTTCACTGCATCTCTGATCATTACCTCACTTACTCTGCCTTTTAATTGTTGATTGGAACCCAGCAAATCGACGGTCGCAAAGTCCCCGATATCAATGTTGTCCAGATAGCGCTGATGGAAAATACAATCAACAGTTAACGTATCGGTGTCGGCAATGGCAACCAGTGAGTCGCCATTGTTTACATACGAACCATCAGCAAATCCCAGATCCCAGAGGATGCCAGTCACCCTGGATGTAAATTCATGTTTTCGATTTAAATTTAATTTTTCAACACGCTCATCAATATCTTTTGAAAGATTGTCTAGCTTTAAATTCAACGCTTCCTGCGCAGATAAAACGGAAGTAAAATCCTGCTCCAGTCTCTTCAGTTGTTGCTGCTCAGGAGGAGTATTCTTGCTGGCAAACGATCCTCTGATAGCCGCAGCATAGTCAGCGTGCAGTATTTTCAAAGCATCCTTCTGGTTGCTGATGTAGGCGTTTATTTCAGTCAGCAGCAGACGTTGTTCGTCAATAATTTCCCGGCTGACCACTGAGTAGGGTTGCACGGTTGAGAACCCTTTATTGACCTTTTTATAGCGTTTAATGAGGGATTCTGTTTCGGCCTTTTTTCCCTCGGTTAGTGTTAGTTCTGTTTCAATGGTATTGATACGTATGCCAGTTTGCTCTTTCAGCTGCAGCAAGGCATCTGACACACTAATCTGCAGATCGGCTTTTTTTTGATGGAGTTGCTGAAGTTTGTTATTTAGCGCCAGCAGTTCGGATTCAATTGATGATTTCTCAAATCGGAGGGAGTTCAGAAAGCTATCGTCCGCTCTTTCATTGACTATATTACCCAGTACATCACCTTTTATAACAGTATCACCTGGCTTTAGATTGTTGTAAGTTACATTTCCGTTGATTGGCGTTCTTATCCATTCCAGCTTTGCGTTTACAATGCTCTTGCCGCTTACTGCGAGTACCTGGGGGATTAGAATTGACGTGATAATGACAAGCAATATGAAAGCCCCGATAGTGGCACGTGACACGCGATAAAGGCTGTCTAAAAACTGTTTTTTCGAATTATTTTTGAATAAAAGCATGAGAGTGATCTACTTATAGATGGTGTTATTATCTTGCGTACTTCTGAGGCGTGTTCATGGCTTTTATAGTGTTGTATTAACAATAAAAACGTTGTGGCTAGCGGTATGTGACAGGTATTAAGCGGTAACTGATGTGTGAGTCCATGTTGTCTCCGATATAATAAGTTAGAGGAATGTTCTGTTGGTTAGTGCCAGTGTGGTTTTTAATAGACTTCCGTGCTGTGGGATGTATCCATCCGTTGTTGTGCTTTTCCGGGGGTTGTCTACGCAAATCAGACAGCAAAGAAATACGGATATTAAAGTATAAGCACTTAATAAAGTGTTGAAGACAGTATAGTCTGACCAGTCAAATTGATTGAAGCTCTGGGTTTGCATGTGAGCTATTGAAAGTACTGTTAGCAACCCGATCAGTATGAATGGCAGTGCAATATTCCAGTGTATGGTTCTGCCATTCGTAGATGCCTCCTTTGCGGTCACGGTAAAGTCTGAATACCCCGGGTTGACGAGGCCTCTACCTATAGCTGCCGTCACTGAAAAAATTGAAAATGTCTTCTGAATCTGAGTGATGATGGGCATGCAGCGCCCCTGACTTATCCAATAGAATACTGCTGCGAACAGTATGTTCTTCGGAATAAGGATAGTCATCAGTTCTTCGGTCGTGCAATGAAACACGGTATAACCAAAGAACCCATATAGAATGGGCGCGATCAGCAGTAATAGAAGATGTAGATGTGTCAGCCAATAGAAACTGATATCCAGATAAAACAACCTGTCAGTTAACGATAAGCCCTTTGCTCTGATGGGACCGTATGGCGCGCTGAGAAGTGCCATGGCGCCTCTGCACCAACGAGTTCTCTGTTGTATATATGATGGTGCGTCCAGTGCTGCGAGGCCTGTTGCCACCCTGCAATTGAGATAAGCAGTATTCCAGCCCAGGCTTTTAACGCAATAGCCGTAGTAGACGTCCTCTACGATAGAATCTGTCGGATAGCCACCCAGTTTGTTAATTATTGTTCTTCTTGTTGCCCAGCAACTCCCTACGCACAGTGCGTTGTTCCATGCATCTCTAGACGGCAAGCCGATATCAAAGAAGAAGCGTTGCTCTTCGGTCCATGCTTTGCCGCCTAACAGGTTCCTTTGTATCGGGTCGAGGTTCCTGAAGTATTGTGGTGCCTGCACCAGACCAATTGATTTGTCGGTAAACAGGCTGGTCAGGAGTGTGGTCATCTCAGCTTCGGCTTGAAAATCTGCATCCAGACAAATAATATATTCAGCTTGCCCATGTGGTATCGCCCAATGTAGATTGCCGGCTTTGTTACGCGGCCATGACGTGATGGGCCGCCTCAGATAGCGCACGCCTTCATGCGCACATAATCTACTTAGCCAATCACGCTCGCTGTCGTCACATATCCAGATCGTTAAATTGGCATACGAATCCCTTTTAGCGGCAGCAATGGTGGCGGAGAGTATGGATACCGGCTCTGAGTAGGTTGGAATGAATAGATCTACAGAGGGGCTCTCTGTATTGTGCGATTCCGGTGTTTCTATGCATTGTTTGTTGAGTGACTGAGTTCTATCGAGGTGAAAGATTAAAGTCACGCACTGCCATGCAACATAGACAACAACCAGTAATTCGGTGGAAAAATACAGGTATTGCCACAGCACGGAAGTATGCCACTCGAAAGATACCATCGTGGAATGGTATCTCCATGAAACGTACTGTAGCTGTATCACTATTAGTGGCATTAAAACGATTAATCTCCACCGCATCCGAAACGGATTTAAAGCAGAAAGAAACAATGATAAGCCGGCTATCAGTAACAGGTTTAGAGTGGTGTACTCTGGAAACACTCGATGAATACCTTTGAAATATTTTTACGGATTATATTTTTACGGATTCAAGGGTGATCAAATGTTATGCCATGGTGGTATAACGATTGACTCGCATAGTGGTATCTGCAATGAGTGATTGATATAGTGCCTGCTATTCCTGATGCCTTGCAGTGTTGTAGTGCTTGAAAACTTCTTGTGACATAAATGTTAAGCATGGAATGAGGTATTGCTTGACTATTCTTTTATGCCTGCGGTGCTATACATTGAGCAGATTCCTGTGAGGTAAGCAAGGCAAGTAGGGATAGGAATTACAAGTAAAATGGTATGAATAAAAAAGCGAACTTGTATATACAGATGAAGTGTGGACAGTGAGGCGGCTTCAGTTCCTGTTTTTCAGGTTGTCTATCTTGTCGTGTTACCAATTATCCGTCATGTTAAAGATGATAAAGTAGGTCGCTTCATTAGCTATTGTCGTAGTGCAGAGTTCAGCAAAGAGTTCTGTGTAAAAGAAGATCACTGCATTGACTGATAAACCGCGTGTTTTGGTGTTAGGGGCGACCGGCCTGTTTGGTGAGTTGTTAGCGCGGCGAATCGCTGGTGAAAAGCGTTTTTCACTGGTAGCAGCGGGGCGGGGCTTATCATCACTTAGACATCTTAGGGAGCAGATAGGATGTGATATCGCGGTGCTGGACCGAAACGATACACAGAAGGTCAGCCAGACCCTCGTCACGTATAAGCCCTTTGCGGTTGTTGACTGTGCAGGACCCTTTCAATATTACGGCGCTGACCCTTTTCAATTTGCAAGGCAGGTGCTGAAAGCGGGAAGTCACTATATTGATATTGCTGACGCCAGCGCGTTTGTTGTCGGTATTGGAGCGCTTGATGATTTAGCGCAAGCTAATGGTTTGACGGCTATTGCAGGTGCCAGTTCTACGCCCGCTATTTCGGGTGCGGTAGCAGAGGTGCTCACTGAATCAATGCAACGCGTGGTGTCTATTGAAACCGCCATTGTTCCGGGGAATCGGGCGCGTCGAACCTTGTCGGTAATGAAGGCTATCCTGGGTCAGATAGGCAAACCGTTTGAGATCACGCGTCATGGTAAGCGAGTACGGGTATACGGATGGGGTGAAACCAGAAGTGTTGATTTAAAATTGCCAGTGGAGAATCCTGTGAAAAATCGACTGGCGTCCCTGGTGCAAACCCCGGATGTTGAGCTATTTCCACGGCGCTTCGCGGCAGAAACAGTGACTTTGCGTGCCGGGCTGGAAATTAATACATTTCATCGTCTATTGCAGTGTGCTGGCTTGTTGGTGCGTTCCAGGTTTATCCCGTCACTTGCGCCGTGTGCTGCATTTGCGCGCTGGGTGGCCAGCGGGTTTGAATCTATTGGCTCTGAAATCGGCGGGATGCAGGTGACGGTGATTGGTAAAACAGAGTCAGCTGGGTATATTCAACGCAGCTGGGATTTAGTGGCTGATGACGGACGAGGCCCTGAGATCCCCACACTGCCAGTATCGGTCTTGCTGGATAAGCTTTACGAAGGATCTGTAGCGCCGGGGGCACGGCCTTCACCTGGTGAGATTACGCTCGAGGATCTGGAATCACGGTTTACCGAGATAGAGGCTCAAACGGTTATATACGAAGCGTCGCTGCAACCGCTGTTTAAAACAGCACTGGGTAAGAAATTTTCTTTGCTTCCAAAGGCCGTCAGGGCTCTGCACAATACTCCCGGGCAGACAATCTATGCTGGTACGGCTCAATCAATGGGGCCGAGCGGATTGTCCGGTCGTTTGGTTGCGTGGCTGGTGCGCTTTCCTAAGGCGGGGGAAGACGTTTCAGTCAGGGTGACCATCACAGCAGATCAGAATGGTGAAGCCTGGAAAAGGGAGTTTAACGGTGTCGCCTTCAATTCATATTTGTCCGTCGATGGCAATGGTGATGTGTGGGAGCGTTTCGGTGTAATGACGGCGCGTATCGGTCTGACGCTGCGCGACAATAAATTGCACTTCCCGGTGTTAAGCGCAAAGCTATTCGGTGTTGTGCCTCTGCCCCGATTCTTATTGCCGGAAAGTATTGCCCATGAAGCTGTGGATGAGCAGGGCAGGTTTGTATTCGATGTGCTGATAAAAACACCGTTTGGTGCACGCATTGCGCACTACCGGGGTTGGCTCGTGAGGCAAATTGAATCTGATATTGTTTGATCCGCCTTTTGTTGGGGCTTGGTTGTCTTACATAGTCTCAATTGCCGCACTTCAATAATTCTCTGCTTGTCCACCAGCGGCTGAGCGCGATATGCTGCGCAGAAGCGTCTGTGCTGATTTATGCACAGCATGTCACTCATCAGGAATTGGGAGTTTTACATCATGAAGCGATCAAACAAAATAATTCTTTCTGTGTTGTTCAATGCTCTGCTTGCCAGTACCACGTTAGCAGATGGCCATATTCCAGCAGGTGTGACGCTTGCGGATGATCAGACATTTACCTACCGGGTATTGGATGAGCACAGCTCCGTAGACCCCCAGGTAGTGGAAGATGTTACAGGGGCCGAAGTGGTTCGAGATCTTTTCGAAGGGCTGATGAATCAGGACGCGGACGGTAATCTGGTACCTGGTGTCGCCACTGGTTACGAAGTCAACGAAAACAACACGGTTTACACCTTTACGCTACGTGATAACGCCAAATGGTCCAATGGTGATCAGGTGACTGCTAACGATTTTGTTTTTGGCTGGCAGCGTGCGGCAGATCCGGAACTCGCTTCACCGTATCAATGGTTTGTTGAGTTGATGTCGATCGAAAACGCAGGTGCTGTGATCAAAGGTGAGAAACCAACTGATGCCTTGGGTGTGCGTGCGGTGGACGATCTGACTTTTGAAGTCACGCTTTCCGCACCTTTGCCGTATTTCCCGCAAATGACAACTCATTCCACGACATTTCCAGCGCCCGGATCAATTATAGAAAAGTACGGAAACGAATGGACCAAGCCCGAAAATATTGTATCCAACGGTGCTTATATACTGACAGAGCATTTACCGGATGAGCGCTCCGTACGTGAGCGTAACCCGATGTATTGGGACAACAAAAACACCACAATTGACAAGGTGATAGCCTTGGTAATAAACGATGAAAATGTCGCGTTAACCCGTTTTCTGGCTGGTGAACTTGATCGTACCGAAGTGCCAGCCGGGCAGTTCCCGCGTCTTAAAAAGGAACACCCTGATACCGCGATTAGTTTTCCGCGTCTTTGTAACTATTACTACACCTTTAACCTAAGCGATTCAGGGCCTGAAGCATTTAAAGACGTACGCGTTCGTAAAGCATTAGCATTGGCAGTTGATCGTAAAATTATTACTGAAAATGTGATGGCGGGTGGTCAGCCGGAGGCCTACACATTTACTCCAGCGGCAGTTGCAGGTTTCACTCCGCCGGATACTGACATGGCCAAAATGAGCCAGGCGGACAGAGACGCCATGGCCAGGGAACTATTGGCAGAGGCTGGCTATGGTGCTGATAAGCCACTAAGCTTCGACATGATGTACAACACCTCAGAGGCTCACAAAAAAGTGGCTGTCGCGTTGAGCCAAATGTGGAAACAGAAGCTTGGTGTTAAAGTGAACCTGGCCAACATGGAGTGGAAAGTATTTCTGGAAACTCGCGGCAACCAGGATTTTCAGCTTGCCCGTGGTGCATGGTGTGGTGATTATAACGAGGCCTCTACCTTTCTCGATCTGCTGGATAGTGAGTCGGGCTATAACGACGGTAAGTTCAACAGCCCTGAGTTAGATGGTTTGTTAGAAAAGGCAAAAGCGAGCGCCAATGCATCAGAGCTGTATACACAGGTGGAAGAGATTATTGCTGCTGAAATGCCAGTGATTCCTGTGTATCACTATGCCGGTGTATATATGATGGATAGTGATGTGGGCAACTGGCCCGTGAATAATGTTGAACAAAACTGGTACTCAAAAAATCTTTATAAAGTCGCTCAGTAGTTAGCCTGCCGCCCCGCATCAGCGGGGCGGTCGCTATTTAGCGCACACCGATGCTGAGCTATACCATCCGGCGATTATTAATCGCTATTCCAACTATCCTGATTCTTGTGGTGGCGTGTTTCTTTTTAATGCATGCCGCCCCCGGTGGGCCCTTTACCTCCGAGCGTCCGCTACCACCAGAGGTGTTGGCGAATATTGAAGCGCGATATGGTCTGGACCAGCCACTGTGGAAGCAGTTGTGGGACTATCTGTCCAATATTGTGTTGCACTTTGATTTTGGTCCGTCATTCGTGTTTAAAGACCGCGATGTGAATGACATTATCTCGCAAGGGTTTCCGATCTCCCTGACATACGGCTTCCTGTCATTTTTAGTGGCCACTATTGTCGGCGTGACGCTTGGTGTGGTGGCAGCGATCCGTCACAACACGTGGATTGACTATATTGCCGTCAGTCTGGGAATAGCGGCGCAAGCCTTACCCAATTTTATAATGGGTCCTATTTTAATATTGACTTTTACACTGTGGCTCGGCTGGTTGCCCGGCGGCGGTTGGAACGGTGGGCAATGGCAATATCTGGTGATGCCTGTGATTGCGCTTTCGACTTCCTATATGGGGTCAATATCAAGAATTACGCGCTCTTCAATGTTGGAAGTGCTTAACTCTAATTTCATTCGAACAGCGCGTGCCAAGGGGCTACCAGAGCGTAAGATTATCTGGCGCCATGCGATGAAGCCAACGCTGTTGCCTGTAATCTCTTATTTAGGCCCAGTGTTTGTCTATGTATTAACAGGTTCAGTGTTTGTTGATATCTATTTTTCAACCGGGGGGCTCGGTAAGTCGTATGTGAATTCTGCGTTGACTCGAGACTACGCAGTCTTACTTGGTGTGACGATTCTCTATGGTACGTTGACTGTTGTGGTTAACTTAATTACTGATCTTGCCTACGCCTGGTTTGATCCGAAGATCAGGTATTGATCACTATGTGCTTTAGGGGCTAATTCTATCTTCGGCCGATCGAAAAAAACTGAAGCACTCGCTTCTGATATCACAGACTACACAGTGGTGCGTGGACGCTCGTTGATGCGTGATGCACGTGATCGTTTTTTTCGCAATAAGGCCGCCATTGTTTGTATGGTGATACTCGCCTTAATCATACTGTTTGTACTACTCGGGCCTCAGTTCGCTAAGTGGAATAATGAAGAGATTGATTGGGCAGCGCTTGGTGATATTGCTGTCTTGGGTGTGCCTTCAATTGAAAGCGGCCACTACTTTGGTACTGACCCGCTAGGCCGGGATATCTATTCCAGAACCATACAGGCTACCGGGACTTCATTAATGGTGGGCCTGATTGGAACGGCGATGGCGATGATCGTCGGTACGCTGTGGGGTGTTCTTGCCGGCTACTTTGGTGGTCGGCTAGACAGCATCTTGATGCGCATTGTCGATATCTTGCTGGCAATTCCTTTAACGCTGGTTGTCATTCTTATACTCGTGGTTGCCGGTCGCTCCTTTGTGACGCTGTTTATCGCGTTGGGTGCTGTATCGTGGCTGACCATGTCGCGCATTGTTCGTGCACAGACACTTGCTTTGAAAAACCGTGAGTTTATTGAGGCCGCACGAGCAGGTGGTGTGTCTGAGGTGATGATTATCTTCCGCCATATACTGCCGAACCTGATGGGGGTCGTGATTGTTTACGCCTCTTTGCTGGTGCCGGAAATGATATTTGCTGAAAGTCTTATTTCATTTTTAGGCTTAGGTATTTCAGAGCCTTACACGTCACTCGGCGCGTTGATCAGTGAAGGTGCGGGAACCATGGCTTACGGCACACTCTGGCAACTGGCTTTTCCACTATTTTTCTATATCGCGATTGTTATCACCATGTTTTTTATCGGTGACGGTCTACGTGACGCACTTGATCCGAAGGATCGTTGATATGAGTCTGCTCTCCGTTGAAGATTTGCAGGTGAGTTTTGAGACTTCTGAAGGCGTAGTTGATGCGGTGCGTGGTGTGTCTTTCGATATTGTACCTGGCGAGTGCATAGGCATAGTCGGTGAGTCCGGTTCAGGTAAAAGTCAGTTGTTTATGGCGGCAATGGGCTTGCTTGTCGGCAACGGATCTGCACAGGGCTCGGTTAAGCTGGAAGGTAAAGAAATACTGAATGCTACTTCACTTGAATTGAATAAAATTCGTGGCGATGATGTTGGAATGATCTTTCAGGATCCGCTCACTGCATTGACCCCACACCTTAAGATCGGTGTACAAATGGCTGAGGTGTTGGTCACTCATCGCGGGCAATCCAGACGTGCGGCGCTGAGAAAATGTCTTGATTTATTGTCTTTGGTGCGTATTCCGGACGCGGCGAGTCGGCTTGATCAATATCCACATGAGCTGTCTGGTGGCATGCGGCAACGTGTGATGATTGCGATGGCGATGTTATGTGAGCCTAAGTTACTCATCGCAGATGAACCGACAACAGCACTGGATGTGACTGTGCAGGATGAGGTGCTTGAGCTGGTGTCTCTGATGCAGCGGGAGCACGGCACAGCGGTCGCACTAATTACCCATGACATGGGTGTTGTCGCGCGTATGTGTGATCGAGTGCAGGTCATGCGCCTTGGTGCTTTTGTGGAACATGGTTCGGTAGAAAGTGTTTTTGCCAATCCTGCCCACGAATACACGCGTCGTCTGCTGGATGCGATGCCAAGAATGGACAGTAAATTAAAACGCACCGCAGCAGGCGCGGCAAAGCCGATCTTGAAGGCACATGATGTCAAGGTGCAGTTCCCGGTTAAAACGCAAAGCGGATTATTTGCTCGTACCATCGCGCTTCGTGCAGTCGATGGTATAAGTTTTCAGCTACATGAAGGTGAAACCTTAGGTATTGTTGGAGAGTCCGGCTGTGGCAAGTCAACGCTTGCGCGCGCTGTGCTACGTCTAACAGAGCTTCATGGTGGATCAATTAGCTGGCTAGGCACTGATCTCGCGTCTTTGGATCGTGCGTCGCTAATCAAAGCTCGTAAGGATTTGCAAATAGTGTTTCAGGATCCCTTGGCAAGTCTTGATCCGCGGATGACTATTTCAGACTCTATTGCCGAACCGCTGCGCACCTTCCGGCCGGATTTGACCCGTCGTGAAGCGAGAGAGAAAGTGCAGGACATGATGCGACGTGTCGGGCTTGAGCCATTGATGTACAACCGCTACCCGCATGAGTTGTCGGGCGGGCAGAACCAGCGGGTCGGCATTGCACGCGCGATGATAAACCGGCCCAAGCTCATCATCTGCGATGAGGCGGTATCTGCATTGGATGTGTCAATTCAAGCGCAAATAATCGAATTGCTGAAAGACCTTCAATCCGAATTCGGCATGTCGATGTTGTTTATCTCACATGATCTGTCGGTTGTGCGGGATATCTCGGACCGGATCATGGTGATTTACCTTGGGCGGATTGTTGAATTGGCAGATAGCGCAACAATTTGCAGCCGTCCCGTTCATCCCTACACCCAAGCGCTTATCTCGGCTGTGCCTATTCCTGATCCGTTGATCGAAAGGCGGCGCAAAAGATTGCGTTTGCCCGGTGAGCTGCCTTCGCCGCTGGATCGTAAGGCGGCTTTGCGTTTTCTACCCAGCCAATTGGCGCAAGGCAATGACGAATATGTGCCAAAGTTAGAGGAGTTGTCGCCGGGGCATTTTGTAGCAGAGCATGATTCTCTTCAGTCGATCCTCTCCAGCAACTTTTCTGTTACATAGTTGACAGCTCAATAAACTATTGGATTAGGCCATAACACTTGCTTCCTATGATGGATTGGTGTCCATGTTTAGCAGGCCTAATAATTGATATCCTATGCGGATAAACAGTGCTTTTCGAACTTGAGTTTCGGTTCGCACGCCGTGAGGCGTTTGTTCAAAAAACGCGACTGTGGATTAATGTAAACCATGTCGATGCCATGGCTGGATTGCTTATAAATTGAGCTTTGGTCTGTCATCCTTGCACCCACGAGTTGTTGGCGCGCAGATTGCCGTTAACATCTAAAAGCTGGGCAGTCTTACGATTGTGGGAAACGGTTAACCGTTGGCCCGGCTTACGTTCACGGCATGCTGGCAATTTGATGATCTCAGACACAGACAAGAAAATTGATAACGTTATTTTTGTAGCTCCGGGCGGGTTCCACTGCCTAGGGTTACAACAAAATGGAAGTGTACTTGCCTGGGGTTGCAACGCCTATGGTCAGAGTGACGTGCCTGTGAACTTGAGCCGTATTACCGCCATCAGTGCCGGTCGGTGTCATAGCCTTGCGTTAACCCACGAAGGACGTGTTTTGGCCTGGGGTTGCAATCGCTTTGGCCAAACCACAGTGCCTGACGCACCGGGTGATGTCGTCATGATAACGTCGGGTCGTAACCATAATCTGGCACTTCGAAGCAACGGTACCGTGTTTGCGTGGGGTCAGAATAGATTTGGTCAGTGCTCAGTCCCGGCCGATCTTGTGAATGCGGTAAAAGTATCTGCCGGGGAGTACTACAGCGTGGCGTTGAAAAGTGATGGCAGTGTGGTGATGTGGGGCAACACCACTGATATAAAGCAGCGTTCGGCCGTTCGAACTTAAGATTCGGCGAGTTCTTTTCAGGGGTGAAAATCAGAGGTAAAAAGAGCTGACGCAAGTCAGCTCTTTTTGTTTGGAGGCTTATTTAACGCTCGCGACCTGCTGATCAAGTGGTGTGAGTTGTATCTCCACTCTGCGGTTTTGTTGCCGGCCTTCTTCCGTATCGTTGTTTGCCACCGGCTTTGTTGCGCCGAACCCGCTGACGGTCATTCTCTCGGCTGCCACTTCTGCCTCTTCGGTAAAGAAGTTGGCTGTGGCCAGTGCTCTCGCCATTGACAGCCCCCAATTGTCTTTGAATATTGCACCGAGCTTTGCACCCAGTGGAACATTGTCAGAGTGGCCGCTGATCATAATTCGACGGTCTTCTACCGTTGAGAAGGTGTTGGCGAGATCAGTAAGTACTTTTTTCCCTTCACTGCTGAGCCTTGCGCTGCCGGTTTTAAATAATTGACCGGACCCGAGTAACACGCCAATGACGTTGTCTTCACTGACGGCAACCTTAACGTTTTCATGCCCTGCGTCGAGCAATGCTTTCTGGATCGAGTCAGCTTGCGATTGTGATTGACTTGCCAACGCCTTGAAGTTGTTTTCAATGCGCTTTTTCTCTGCCAGGAGATTTTGCAGTTCATCTTGCTTTGCACGCAATCGATTCTCTGAGGCATTCATCTCTGTACGTAGTTCAGTCAAAGTTGCTTCAGCGTTTTTACTGTGCACGCGGCTCATGTTCAGAAGGCTTTTGAGTGTCTCTGAGTTGCCTTTCAGCGATGCCAGCTTTTCACTGGTTAGCCTGCTTTTAGTTTCAGTGGCTTCTAAAGAGGCACGTAGTGTAGCTTGTTGCTCTGTGGCTTTGTTAAGTTGCAGTTCAAGCGCTTTTACATCACTGGTGAGTGCTTCGTTTTTCTCATTCGAGCTGATCAGGTCAAGCTCTGCGGTTTGAAGTTTCGGCAGGACTGTCTCAAGCTCGCTGGCGAGTACATCGCGTTCTTGCTGACTCTCTTCAATGGTTGAATTTAAGGTGGCGAGTTTTTCAGTGAATTCTGCCGTTTGCTCATCTGATTGCTTGCCAAGGCTTTCCAGGCTGGCCTGCAACTCTGAAGTGGCCGCATTTGCATCATCTAATTGACCACGTAAGGTATTAGCAAGCACATTGAGATCAGCGCTCTTTTCATTGCTTTGTCTTGCGTACTCTTTCAGTTCCTCGTTTGCGGATGTTTGGTTGTTAACTTGCTCGCTCAGTTCAGATTTTTCATCTACCAGTACGGTGATTCGAGCTTCCAGTGTGCTGGCCTGGTCCTGGTAACCCTGGGTTTTTTCGAGGTAGGTTTTTTCCAGTGAGGCCACTTGAGCGATGAGCTGTTCACGCTCGGCGTTAAGCTTTTGTCGAGCCTGGCTCAGCTCTGCGATTTCGGCGTCACGGGTGGATACTGCCGCCTGCATTTCTTCGCTTGCAGTCTGTGCCTGCTGTTGAAGCTCCTGTTCACGAAGTTGCAGGCTTAGTATTTCGTCAGATAACTTTGTTGACTGATCGTTAAGTGTATTGACAGAGGCGAGGTGGTTTTGATTTAAACTTTCTATCTCTGTTTGTAATTTGAGTCTGCTTTGTTTGGAATAGGCCAGAGCGTTTTGAAGTTCCACTATCCGGCTGACTTGTTCTTTTGCCTGCCCTTGTAGTTCCTTCTCACTAGCTTGCAGGCTTAGTATTTCGTCAGATAATTTCGTTGATTGCTCGTTAAGTGAGCTGATAGAAGCAAGATGGTTTTGAATTAAGGTGTCTATCTCTTTTTGTAAATTGAGCTTGTTATTCTCTGACTCGGTAAGCGAGTTTTTTAGCGCTGTTATTTCAGCGATCTGCTCTTTTGATTGCCCTTGAATTTCCATCTCGCGAATTTGCAGGCTTAAGATTTCATCGGTGAGCTTTGTTGATTGATCATTCAGTGAGCCGATTGCGGCAAGATGATTTTGATTTAAGGTATCAATGTCTGCTTGTAATTTAAGTCTGTCTTGCTCTGAGTTGTCGAGAGAATTTTTAAGTTCTGCTATTTGTGTGTTTCTATCGTCTGCGATCGCGGCGTTGTCCTGCATCTGGCTTTTCATGCTGGCCAATTGCTGGTTTGCTGCAGCCACATCAGTTTCAAGCTGTGCGTTGTCTTGCTTCAACGTAGAGACGGTTTGTTCAAGTGTGGCTATTTGGCTGCTGAGCTTTTCAGTGTGTTCAAGTTGCGCGAGCCGCTGATTAGACAGCTCTGAGTTTTGGTCTTCAAACTCTTTGAGTTTATTGCGCAGAGCTTCTATTTCAGCGCTCAGGGTGACATAAGACTGTGAGAAGCTTTCAAATAACCTTTCGTTGGCTTCTACCTCTATTGCGCGGTCTTTGCCTTCAGACATAAGGTTATACAGCTGCTCGCGCATCTGGTTGCGGTCGGCTGTGATTTCATCAATTTGTAGAGAGAGTGTTACCGCGCGTTCTTCAAGGCGCTGCATAGCGCTCTGTCGTTGTTCGAGTTCCTTTTTATAACCGTCAATGGTGGCGTCTTTAGCCAGATTGTCTTCTGACTGAGTTATCAATTGCTCGCGTTCATCCATCAGCTGATTGACGAGTTGATTCAGGTGTTCGACATCTCTGCTATAACAGGCGATGCGGGTTTTGATGGATTCGGTGTCGAGTGCTGTACTGTCGTTTAATGATTGACAGGCCTCGACGTCTATATTGATAGCGTCAGACTGAGCCGTAGCGACATTAACACTTAAAAATCCAAACATGGTCACGACAGACGTGGCCAGATAAGCGCCAGACCTCACACCGCTATTCTTTCGTTCTTTCATGGTAGTTCCCCCCGAAATTGAAAGTGCGAATAATCAGTTTTTTACTGCGAAGTAGCGTCAGAGTATGTACCTGCTAATTGCTCAAGTAAACTACTAGAAATTGAACAAAAGTAAGTTAGGTGTAAAGTGACGCAAATTGGCGCTGTATTAGTGGGGGTTGTAATAATACGTGTAGATTACTTAACAACTAACTCATTACGGAAACAGTGCAATTTGTTCAAGACCGGTAGTTTCACGGTAGCCCGACATAATATTGAAATTCTGTAGTGCCTGGCCTGAAGATCCCTTAACCAGGTTGTCTAACGCTGCGATCAATATTACTCGACCCGGTAATCGATCATCGTAGGCATTGACCATCACACGGTTTGAACCCCGGACAAATTGCGTTTGTGGATAGACGCCAGTGGGTGAGATGTCTACAAATTCGTCATTTTCATAGTGGGATTGCAATAGCGCCCGGCAACTTGCTGCGTTGTGGTCACCGTGTACTCTGGCATAGCACGTTACCAGTTCCCCGCGACTCATCGGTATTAAGTGTGGTGTAAAATTTACTGTGATATCAGTGCCTGCAGCGACAGACAGCTCTTGTTCAATTTCCGGTGCATGGCGATGTTGTGCGACTGCATACGGCCCCATTCCCTCGCCTGCTTCGCTAAACAGCGTGTTTTGCTTTGGTGCCCGTCCAGCGCCGGTGACTCCTGACTTGGCGTCAATGATCAGCTCAGATGAATCTATAAGGCCGTGCTTCACCAGCGGTAACAGCAGCAGCAGAGTCGCGGTGGGGTAGCAGCCGGGGCATGCTACCAACCGTGCCGAGGCGATCTCATTGCGGTAGTGTTCAGATAGTCCGTACACTGCATCCTTTTGCAGATCTGTCGCTGTGTGCGGATTGCCGTAAGTGGCTTCGTAGATGTCTTTATCCCGTAGCCGGAAGTCTGCAGACATATCAATGATTTTTAAATGCTCTGGCAGGTCTTTGATGACTTTCTGACTGGTGGCATGGGGCAGGCCGCAGAAAACTACGTCTACCGTAGACCAATCGACATCGTCATTGGTGACGAGCGCTGGTAGGCCCAGACCAGACAAATGAGGGAATACCTGATCAATTTCTTTACCTGCATGTGTCGCGGCAGTGAGTGCGGTGATGGTTATATTCGGGTGCCGCAGTGCCAGCCTGATTAAGTCTGAGCCTGTGTAGCCTGATGCCCCTACAATTGCGATTCGAGTTTTTTTTTCGGACATTATATTTATAGTAGTTATCGTTGGACAGTGTTGTAATTTTTCGGCTAAGAGCAATGTAACAAGGTTTGAGGCAAGGTGAATCGGGTGGTTAAGCGGAGCGGCCGGAGTGTGGAACTGCCATAACCGCGTCCGTCATCCAGCAATGTTGAAACGGTGCGCTGATTTGTTTTGACAAACGGAAACGGTACCAGTGTAGATCACCTGATTGATCTACAACCCCCGCCAGTAGTTCAGCAGTCAATCCGTCGTTGTTGAGCAGTTTAATCTCGGTGCCACGATGGTTCAACATGGGTTCGTATTGCGGTGAATCGAACAACGCTGAGAAACGGGATAATGGACCGGTAATTTTTTTGTTTGCAGGAGAAGCAAACCGAAAGGTGGCAGCTATTCCGTTATCGGCGTCTTGCAAGGCCGTTAACTGGAAATTCACCACATCTTGCGGTGTTAATGAAGGGTTGGGCTGTAAGTCGAGGTTCTGCGCCAGACTGACGGTAGAACAAAGTGACAACACCGTTGCGACAATGGCTTGGCTCGCAATCGCGGAAAAACGGTAAAACCAGGTTGACAGCAGGCTTGTCATTGGCTCATCCAGAGAGGGGGGAGCTTTGTTGTACCAGATAGTCGACTGTAGATAAAGGCTGCTAGGAGCTTGTCCAAGAACTAGGATCTGCTGCGGTCGCGATATTTTGGCCAGCTATTACGATCCTTTTCGTTAAAGAAGAGTGACTATTCGCCTCTAACGATCGAAATATCTGGCTCAAAATCTCACCACCTCGTTACGACCCTAGTTCTCGGACAAGCTCCTGTAAATTATCAAAAGCACGGCGTTGGCAGAATTGCCTTTCTGTATGAAGGCTCGCCACCTGCGGTGAAAAACAGGTTTGTTGATGAAGCTGCACAGATCTGTGTTATCGATTGCCATTGCGTGTGTACAGGAGCAAAATCAAAGCTAAAAATTCTCGAGAGCGCAATGACTACTCCTACAGTTTCAACATGGCGAACCCCGACCGTTGTGATCATCGCCGGATGCCTTATCGCTATTGTCGGATTTGGAGCAAGGTCAACCTTTGGTTTGTATCTGGATCCGATGACATCAGCACGCGGGTGGAGCCGGGAAACTTTTTCTTTCGCGCTCGCGGTTCAAAATTTGATGTGGGGGATAGGCCTGCCGATAGCGGGTGCAATAGCGGATCGCTTTGGTGCCTCAAAAGTAATACTACTCGGGGCGTTGGTGTACGCCCTGGGAATTTATGGCATGTCGGTGGCTGAAACGTCCGGTGCGCTGCACCTGACCGCCGGATTGCTTACCGGGACCGGTGTGGCCTTTACGGCGTTCTCTCTGGCCATGGCCGCGATGGTTCGTGTGGTTGGGCCGGAAAAAAGATCGATGGTGCTTGGTCTTGGGACCGCAGCGGGTTCGTTCGGGCAGGTGTTGTTTTCACCCATCAGCCAGGGTTTTATCAGTGCGTTCGGTTGGCAGGATGCGTTGTTACTGCAAGCCGCCATTGTGATGGTATTGATTCCGCTGGCGATGATGTTGCCTGGCGCTAACAGTGCCGCCGGTAGTACCGACGATGCGCAATCACTTCGTGGTGCACTGCAAGAGGCAATAAGCCATAAAGGCTTTGTGCTACTGACTCTAGGTTTTTTCGTTTGCGGTTTTCATGTGGCGTTTATCACCGTGCACTTTCCGTCTTATGTGAAAGATATGGGGCTGGCGGCGCATGTGGGCGCGTGGGCACTGGCGATTATTGGTTTGTTTAATATTGCCGGGTCATTTTTATCCGGCATGGCAGGGCAAAGGTTCAGTAAAAAATCGAGCTTGAGTTTTATCTATCTTGCCCGGGCTATTGTTATTACCGCAATGCTGGTGCTGCCAAAAACTGAAATGGTTATCTATGGGTTTTCGGCGCTCATGGGTTTGTTGTGGCTCTCTACCGTGCCATTGACCACCGGTATTGTCGCTCAGGTATTTGGTGTGCGTTACCTTGCCACGTTGTTCGGTGTGGTCTTTCTTAGTCATCAAGTTGGTAGCTTTATCGGCGTGTGGATGGGTGGGCGCATCTATGATTCAAGTGGCTCTTACAATGGCATGTGGTGGGCCGGGGTTTTCTTCGGCCTGGTAGCGGCTATCGTGCACTGGCCTATAAACGAAAAGCCGTTGCCTCGTTTGCAGGATGAATTGGCTGCGCGATAACGCTGTGAATAAAGCCCCGCAGGTAAGGTGCTGCTACTAAGGATTAATTTGTTTTCTTTTTTTGAAAATCTGATAGACCCACTTGAGAAAGTTCCGGTACAACAACCGCCGAAAGGGACGTGGGATTTTTTCATGCACTACCTGTGGCCGGTGCGTTGGTTGTTACTCGTGACTGTTTTTTTTACCAGCGTGGCCTCTATCTCGGAGCTCTTCTTATACGTCTACCTCGGGCGGATAGTCGATTGGATGACAAGCACTGAGCCGGACAATTTTTATCAGGTACACGGGATCAGTTTGCTGATGATGACATTCATCATTGCATTCGTGCGGCCTGCAAGTATGTTTATTACCCGCTGCCTGATTACTTTGTCTTTGACACCGGGTCTGTCTAATACCGTGCGATGGCGGAATCATCGCTATGTTGTGCGTCAAAGTTTGAATTACTTTCAAAGTGACTTCGCAGGTCGTATTGCTCAGAAAGTGATGCAGACCGGCAACTCGTTTCGTGAAACCGTATTGAATGTGCTTGATGGTGCCTGGTTGCTGTTTATATACCTTGCGGGAATTGTCTGGTTGTTTCTCGATATAGACTGGCGGTTGATGATTCCGGTACTTATCTGGACCGTGGGATACCTTGTGGTGATTGTGAGGATGATGCCACCGGTGGCCGGGTTGTCGCGTTCGGTGTCTGAAGCTAACTCCGCGTTAACCGGAAGAATTGTTGACAGCTACACCAATATACAAGCGGTGAAATTGTTTGCGCACGCAGAGCGTGAGGAGTCCTTTGTGTCAGTTGGCTTTGAACGCCATACCAATGCACTTAGAACGTTACTGCGAGCCATCTTACGGATGCTGTTTTCTTTGGTGGTGATGAATACCTTGTTGATTCTGTCTACTGCATGGTTGTCTATATTGTTTTGGCAGCAAGGGTCAATATCGGTGGGTGCAATTGCTATTGCCAATGGATTGATTCTTCGATTAAACCAGATGTCCGGTTGGATTTTGCGAACCATTTCTTCGCTGTTTGAGAGTATAGGCACGGTACAAAATGGGATTGAAACTATCGCGGTTGATAATGTGATAACTGATGCTGATAATGCCGGTGAGTTATCAGTTGTCTCTGCATCGCTGGAGTTTGATGCAGTGCAGTTTCGCTATGCGGAGCCAGACACTGACACCACTTTAGAATCTGACACCGTGACAGATGACACTGACGCGAGCAAAGGCAGGGTCATCCGGGATTTCACTTTTAGAGTAGCGCCAGGTGAGAAGATTGGTGTGGTGGGCCGATCCGGTGCAGGGAAATCCACTCTGGTTAACCTGTTGCTGCGATTTTATGATCTTGATGGCGGTCGTATACTGATTGATGGGCAGGATATTTCATCTGTTACCCAAGCGAGTTTACGCGCTCAAATTGCCATGGTGTCGCAGGATACTTCACTTCTGCATCGATCAATTCGTGACAACATTAGTTATGGTCGACCCGATGCCAGTGAAGAGCAAGTACTACACGCGGCCGGGTTAGCGCAGGCGGATAGGTTTATTCCCGGTTTGGTGGATTCCGAAGGCAGACAGGGCTACGACGCCCACGTGGGTGAGCGTGGTGTAAAGCTTTCCGGCGGGCAAAGGCAGCGCATTGCGATCGCACGAGTGATTCTTAAAGACGCACCGATCTTAATACTTGATGAGGCGACATCGGCGCTCGATTCGGAAGTGGAAGCGGCCATTCAGGAGAAGCTGCAGGACTTGATGAATGGTAAAACGGTGATGGCAATTGCCCATCGTTTATCGACCATTGCTGCGATGGATCGACTCATCGTTATGGATGCCGGGCGGATTCTTGAAATGGGAAGTCATTCCGAGTTGATAGCCAGTGACGGATTGTATGCGGAGCTATGGAGTCGGCAATCCGGCGGCTTTCTCGCCCAGCAGTAGTGCCCGGTAACTGGCACGCTTAATTACACCTTGGTGTATTTTCAGCCCGTGGTCCCGCTGTCGTTTACAGTTAGGCGTAGCGTTGCGGGTTTGCCACACGTTTCTTAGATAAAAAGTATATAGAGGCATTATGCTGAGAATAATATTAAGTGTTGCGGGCGTTGGTTTGATTGCGCTTGGGCTGTTTGGCGGCAGGCTTTTCAATCAAGCCAATGAAGATCAGCCAGTGCAAGCAACGTTGGAACAAATTGAGGTGCCGGCAGTGTCAGATACTGCTGCGCTTTCCAGCTCAGTGGTAGCTGTGGGTGATGACATCGCAGCAGTAGCGCCGACAGAATCGGTTGCCGCTGTTAACACTCAGTTGCCAACGGCTGAAGTGTCAACAGTGATTCCTAAGTTGACAGAAGATCCAGTCGTAGACAACGGACCCAGTGATGTTGTTCCGTCTGCCACTATAGTAAACGCCAACCTGTCATCCGGTCTGGATCTGGAAAAGTCTTCAGACCGGAACGAGCAGGTCGCTCTGGCGGAAACTATTCTCGCCACTGCCGGCGTTCCTGCAGTAGAAGTCGCGATACCGGCAATTGATAAAAGCGTTGAGCTGGACGGGGTGCTGGAAGTTTCTACCGGGCAGCTCGACAGTGAGATGCTTGTGGTGATGAAAGACAAGGTAAATATGCGTGACGGCCCGTCGATCGACCACCCTGTCGTGTTGCAACTGGCGCAAGGGCAGGAATTGATGGAATTCAAACGCGAGGGTAAGTGGGTCCATGTAGGGGCTTATGGAACCTCTGGAAAGATTGGGTGGGTACACGAGCGTTTAGTCGGACCTCATCAAAAGTAAACAGCCGGAAGTAGCACGTGTTTAATATGCGTGCAATTGAATCCCGTTCGCACTCGCTTTGGTGCTTCCCACAGACTTAACTCAATATAATAAATGAGTTAACTAATAGCTCTTCAGGGTCCTAACGCTGCATGCTAGACAAAAAGCTACTTCTCCCTATTATTGGCGCAGTGTTAATGGCGCTGGGTGTGAATCTTGAGAAGCTCGGGATTGATCTGAGCGAACTCGGGCTGGGAGATTCAAACAGTACGGTGAGCTCCACCGGAAACAGCAACACAACTAATAACAACAGTCAGAAACCGGCGGCGTACCACTCCGGAAGCAAGTGGTCGAAAACATCTCCTGAAATAAATCTGCACCATGTATTTGAGGGCGAGATAAATCGAAAAGGTAAACCGGTCGGGTTTCATTCCAGACCCGGTGGTGTAGATCCGGCCGGGGCTAAGCTGGTGAAGATACGGGATAAACCGAATCGGCAAGGTGTCTATACAGCGATCATTGCTGTTAGTGACAATGGTCAGTGGAAAGAAAAGTTCTCAAGCTTTTTTCCTGACAATATGTCCGCAGATGAAGTGACACAGGCAATACTCAATGCCTATAGAAACAGCTCAAATAAAAAGAAACAGCCTTGGCAAGGCCCTTCCGGTCACGGATTTAACATTCAGGGATACACGACAAATCGTGGTGGTATCAACACTGCTTTCCCGGTTTACTAGGAAATAACTATGGCTGATCTCGAGTTCTATCGTGATGATGAGGGCAATGCGTGTGTTCGTGGACAGGATGAAAGACTGGCTACTTTTATTCAGACTGATCTTCAGGGCTCGACCCGGGTTGTCTCCGATCTTATCGCCCTGCTGGAAGATGAAGGGGTTCGCTCTGAGTTTAACGGCAACGCCCACTCACTGAGTATTTCAACCAAAACGGTGACGATAGAGGCGAACTTTGATGATGAAGCGCCAGACAGGCGATTGCCAAGAGACGAAATGCTGCAACAAATGCGAGCGTGGCTGGATTTTGTCAGTGGCGATGCAGCGCTGAGTTGATACAGTACACAAGCGACCAACCGGTGAATTAATTGGCGAATAAAAAAAACGCGTCGCATGGCTCGTGGCCTTCCGAAATTACCACAGAGCTAATGACGGCCGGTACTATTGGATTGTCAGAGGCAAGGCTCTTCGACGGGCAGGTTTACTGGGTTGAATCACGACCGCAAGAGCAAGGTCGCTCGGTGATAGTGAGAATGGATCAGGCAGGTGAAAAGCAAGCGCTGTTATCTGCGGAGTATAGTTGTCGCAGCCGGGTACACGAGTATGGTGGAGCGAGTTACCTGCCGACACCGGTCGGGTTGTTCTTTGTCAATCACTCAGACCAACAGATCTACTGCGTAAATCAGGCGCTTGAAACTTCCAGGATAACCAGTTCATCTACGCTTCGTTTTGCAGATCTGGCCTATAACAAGAAGAATTCCACACTACTGGCCATTAGTGAGGAACACGGTGACAAAGGAGATGAACCGGTTAACCGGCTGGTCGCAGTGGATACCGCTAGCGGTGAGGTGACCACCCTTCACGAAGGTCAGGACTTTTACTCATCCGCCTCTTTTTCGCCAGACGGTAAACAGCTTTGTTGGTTGTCCTGGATGCATCCAGATATGCCCTGGGATCAGACCAGTCTATGGCATGCAGATTTTAACAATGACAACACGCTCGGTGGTGCCGAAGTGGTTGCCGGTGGAAACGACGAGTCTGTTTTTCAACCGGAGTGGAGCCCGACCGGCGAGTTATATTTTGTTTCAGATAAATCCAATTGGTGGAATATTTATCGATTGATTCGAGGTGCGGCAGAGTGTGTTTGTTCTCTGGATGCCGAGTTCGGCATGCCTCAATGGCAATTTGGAATGACTCGATATGGATTTCTTGATGCGGACACGCTACTCACCTCGTACAGTCACTCCGGTGCTGAAAGTCTTGCAACGATTGATTTAAATTCCGGTCGTCTGAATGACCTTGATCGACAGCACAGCCATTACCATTCCATTCGTACGGAGGGCGGAAAGTACTGCCTGATCGCGCAATCTTCAACTGAATTTCCTGCGGTCTATACCGGTGATCTTGGTAGCGAGACTCTAGTGTGTGTTTCATCGACCATCCCAATAGACAGAGCACATTTTTCGATCGCTGAACCGATCAGTTATAAAACCGGTGATGATCAGATCGCACACGGTTTTTATTACCCGCCTGTCCATGCAGAGTATCAAGGTATGGAAAATGAGTTACCGCCTCTATTGGTGATGATTCACGGTGGACCCACATCAGCCACGGCTGATAGTTTGAGTTTGAAAATTCAATACTGGACCAATCGTGGTATAGCAGTGTTCGACGTGAATTACCGTGGCAGCACAGGATTTGGTCGACAATACCGCGAGGGACTCAAACTTCAATGGGGAGTTGCCGATGTCGAGGATTGTGATTTTGGGGTACGGTATCTCATCGAACGTGGCTTGGTAGATAAAGAGCGTGTAGCCATACGTGGCGGCAGTGCGGGTGGTTTTACCGTATTGGCCGCATTGGCACATACAGACTCTTTCAAAGCAGGCACCAGTTTGTATGGTGTGACAGATCTTACCGCCTTAGCAACCGATACTCACAAGTTTGAATCACGTTATCTTGATAGTTTGATCGGTCCCTATCCGCAAGAAAAAGAACTATACGAACAACGCTCACCGTTAAATCATGCAAGCGCTATTCAATCTCCCGTGTTGTTTTTGCAGGGTCTGGATGACAAAGTAGTACCGCCCAGTCAGGCGGAGGCAATGATCGAAAAACTGCTCGCTAACAATGTGCCTGTTGCGTATATCCCCTTTGAAGGCGAAGCGCATGGATTTAGAAAATCTGAAACTATTACGCGAGCCTTTGATGCAGAGCTGTTGTTCTACGGTTCGGTATTTAACTTTGAGGCCGCCCAAAAAGAAGGGAAGCAAGCAGAGCCATTGGTATTTTTGTAGCTTTTCTTTGTAGCTTTTCAGGGCGTGCCCTGAATAGTTACGTTTTTATCTTCTTGATTTCTTTATGGCGAAAGCAATCGACGGTGTGATCATTGACCATGCCGATGCCTTGCATATAGGCGTAGCAAATGGTCTCTCCGATAAACTTAAAGCCACGCTTTTTTAAATCACGGCTCATGTTAGCGCTGATGTCTGTTTTTGCCGGTACTTGACTGCTTTTTTTCCATTGGTTCTGTATGGGTTTACCATCGACAAAACTCCAGATGTATTCTGCAAAAGAGCCGAATTCCTTTTGAACTTCCTTACATGCAATGGCGTTGCTTCGGACAGAGTATATTTTTAGTCTGTTGCGAATTAATCCCGGATCGGTAAGTGCTTTTTCGAGCTTTTTATCACTTAGCCGTGCAAGCTTGTGCGGGTCAAAGTTGAGAAATACTTTGTTATAGTGGGTGCGCTTTTGTAACACAACATGCCAGCTGACTCCGGCCTGTGCGCCTTCGAGTATAAGCATTTCAAATAGTTTCTGATCGTCGTAGACTGGCACGCCCCATTCGTCATCATGGTAGGTTCGGTCGAGGTCATTGCCTACACACCAGTTGCAGCGGATTTTCTCGCCCATGATATGACTCTTGTTTAGCCGGACTTTAGTGTAAAACTAATGGTGGCCAGTTAATAGCATTGCAAGTATTAGTGCTTTTAAGCAAAAGCATCTGTGACTTAGTGGACCTCTTTTGCAGAACCTTTTTTCTGCACCAGAACCCATGGCGCGACGACCATGCACCAGAATTCCGGATTGTCGCGATTCCACTCACGAGCATCATCATCACTGGCTCGCCTTACGGCGCCTGTAGCGAGCCATTGTTGTATTTCAGCGGTGTTATCGACAGACATGCTATGCGCTACTTTCACCAGATCGAGGTCAGCTTCGACAGCAACGACCACACCGCGGGCGAAGTGTTTGACCAGTTCCTGCCAACCTAGAATACCGGTTTGTTCGTTCAACGCTTCAGCGATTGACTCTGGCGATTGCTTATCTTCGATGTCCATGGTTTTTACTATCCACCGGATGGATTTTTATTGCGTGTTGATCAGAGGCAATAGTTTGTTGATCGCGGTCTGCAATTGCAAGTCTTTCGCAGCAATAAACGCTTCGGCCTGATCGGGGTGGTCCTTTTTCACATCTTCCTCAAGCAGTGTTCTTTGAAATGCCCGTGCCGCGGCTGAAATATTCAGTGAGCCGGTTCGGCGGAACATGAAATCGCTATCGGTCTCGACGTAGAAGTCCGGTACGATACCCGCGCCGTGAATGAGTTTATGATCGGGTCTTCCAAAGACTGCGATCGTGGTTCGCACCGCACCGCCAAGGGGCGGGGCTAAATTAAATACTTTTTGCACCAGTCCTTTGCCGAATGAAGGTGATCCTATGATGAAGCCGCGTTCATAACTTTTTATAGCGCCCGCAACAATTTCAGAAGAGGACATGCTGTTACCGTTGATCAGTACAGCCAATGGCAGATCGGTTTTATGATCGCCATGCCTCGGTAGTTGTTTGAATGCACCGGTTTTATACCTTTCACAATACATGTCGTTCTCTGTACTGAACATGGATACGATGGCGCGTGCTGCACGGGTGGATCCACCGGGATTATCGCGTAGGTCAAGTATAAAACTCGTCGCACCCTGATTTATCAATGTAGTCAGCAGGTTTTCTACACGGATATGTGTCTTGCTGCCGAAGCGGCTGACCTTGATGTATCCGATGTTACTTTGCAGCAGCTCGGCGTCTGCATAGTGCAATTCCACGGCCGAACGGTTTACATCAATGGTATGCGTTGATTCGCCGCGCAGTACTTCTATTGTTGCGATAGAGTTTTCGGGTCCCTTTAGTGCTTTGACAATGTCACTGGAACTGAGCTTTGCCAGTGGTTTGTTATCAACACTCACTAGCTTATCACCCGGCAAAATATCCTTGCCGTCCATTGGGCCTCCGGTTAGCGGCCCGATGGCGAGTGGATAGCTGTCGTTGACCGCTCTGAACTTTAAGCCGACTCCAACGAATTTGCCGTTGCGTCTGGCGTTGTATCTTTTAAGAGCTTCCGGATAGATATAGTTGGCGTATTGATCGTTGTATTGATCGACTGTGTCGAAAAGTAGCTCACGCATAATCGCAATACGTTTTTTATCCAGATCTTTGCTGTAGTTTGCATCCTCGCTATCGAGCTCAGCTTGTGCTTTTTTTACCCGGGCATTAAACCTTTCAATGATTTCGTCTTTGGCCGGTGGTGGGGATTCTGTGAATATGGTGAGTTGTGTTTGCTCGATAATGTTTAAAGCTTTGACGAACTCTGAATACGGTTTGGTTTTTACAGCGCTTAAAGTCGGTGTGGCAACAGTCATCGCTACTCCCAGGAACATGGCGCAAAATGATGCACGGGCCAATTTGGCGCGAAGAAATAGCGGCCTTAATTGATGGTGATGAGAGCGGATACTCATGGTCAGCCTGGCATGTAGAGAGCGCTTGTTACTGCAATTCATGCGCCGATGAGCGCATTAAACGGTTGGCCGGAGCGCGTGCTTGATGACGGCGAACCGGGATGCAGCTACAGGTGAAGCATTCTCGGGGTGTTTGAGCGAATCACTTCGAATCCCGCGGCTTCAAGTAGATCTGCTTTGGTCAGATCTTCCACCTTACGGCTTAAAGCCAGGCCCATTTTGTCGAGTAGTGCGGCGGTTTGAAATTGGTGATCATCAATGTGCTGACCGTGTGAGCTGTCGCGTGGCACTAGGATGGGGCGTTTGCCCATTCGAAGAGACGTGAGCGCTGTGCCTGTTCCTGCATGAGCAATAACTACATCGGCTTCGCGCATTGCCTGCTCCAGCTCATGTGCCGGTACAACTTCTTTGCCGTCAATAATTAAATCAGACACGTCGGTAGAACCCGTTTGCCAAAGGACTGAGTCTGCCTCTGACAGGTAGTCGGCCAAACGCACGAAAAAATCCCGGAAGCTGTAGTCTTCCATGGTGCCGACTGACACCACTGCTCGCCTGATTTTTTGTGGTTTTTGCGCCAGCGGCACCGCATCAAAGCCATCAAACACTGAGCCGAGAAATTTCCATTGATCGTTAGACCAGGCTTCATGTTGATTGTAAAACTTGATTCCCGGTACACGGCTTAAGGCTTTACCGGTAACGGACGGTCCTTCAACCCGCGTTGCTGATTCAATATAGTGGGTAGGTATTCCACGTATCGCGCTATAAGGCAGATAGGCTAAAGCGATCGCCGAACCGGTGCTGATGACGGCGTCTACGTTGTACTTTCTTATCAGCTTGAATGCTTGCGGGACGTTGCGCAGCACTGAGGCGAGGCCGCGTGGCTTAATATACGGCACGTATTCTACTTGCTGATCTTTCAACATTGAACGGGTTTGCGGCGAATCAAAGGTGACCCACACGCAATCCTGGCTGACAGATTCAATCCGTGGCCACAATTCCGCCAGCTGTGTAAAGTGCCCGCCACTCGATGCCACTAGCATTGTGGTCATGCGCTGACACCAGTTTGGTCAGGCTGAGGCATGACAGCTGTAGCGCTGATGAGAGGGCGATCGCTCGAACGGCTGACCGGAATTCGGCCATCCAGAGAACGGCAAGCCAATAGTAGGCTGGACATATTCAAGCTCTGTACGATGCGTTGAAAAAGCGAGTTGTAAGTGTTGTGGTGGCCAAACGATGAATAATCTCAGATGTACTATTTAATTGAAACTGAATCGTTGTGGCGTAACGTGCGACAGCGACACTCATAGGACTATTATCCTACAAAAAGTAGTGGACTACATGCTTGCTTACCGAGCTGAAATAGCAAGGCCCGCGCCTGTCCCACAGGCAATGTTCGCCTGACGCAAGTAAGCCGATGATAAATAGATTGTTTTATTTTGTTTCCGGACAACAAAGTTAATAAGTGTGATTCAGTTATACCGGTTCTAACTGGCTTCTCAGCAATGATTCGTTAAGATCAAAGTGGTTACCTATTGAAATCAGTTGTTCTACGGTCTCTGAATCTACTTCTATACCTTTCGCCTCGCGCTCTGCCTTATGTTGTAACTCTGGTTCACCGGGCATCAGCACTTCCTTGACACCGCCTGCGGGGCGGCTGGATTTTATTGATTGGTAGAACTCTAATACGCGTTCTTCGATCTGCTCTTGCGAGTCAAAAGCAAGCGGGTCGATCAGTATGGAAAACATATTGTTGTACACGCCGTTAGGTATGTGATTGCCCGTGGCGACTGTTTCTTTGCCTGCAACTGCACCTGCCAATAATTCGACGAATATAGCCAGGCCGGAGCCTTTGTGTTGGCCAAACGGGGTGAGCGCACCGGTTCTGTTTTCCCAGATAGGGGTGGGGTCGTCGGTCGGTTGTCCGGCATCGTCAATAACCCAGCCAATGGGTATTTTTTCACCGCGGTTGTGGGCTACTCTCACCTTTCCAAACGCCACAGTACTGGTGGCTAGATCCAGCATTGGTTTGGCCTTGCCGTCGACTGGAATACCGATGCTGATAGGGTTGGTGGAAAAGCCGGCCTGGCTGCTTCCATGGGCTGCAACAAGTGGCGCGTGACCCCATACATTAACAAAGTGAATGGAAATCAACCCTTGCTGAGCGCAGTACTCTGAGTAGTGCCCGGTGCGCGATACGTGGCCGCTATTGCGCAACCCCAGAACCGCTACTCTGTGTTTACGGCAGGTCTCAATGGCATGATCGAGCGCGAGCAGCGCCATGCGGTGACCGAATCCACATTTAGCATCAACCACACTTACCGCACCGCAATCGGGTAGAAAGACTGGCGTTTGGTTCGGGATCAGGTTGCCATCCTTAACCTGCATGCCGTATACCGGCAACATGCCGATGCCATGTGAGTCATGGCCTGCAAGGTTGGCTCTAATTAAATGATCAGCAACAATGTCTGCTTCATCTCGATCACAGCCGAATCCCGTTAGAATCGATTGAGCCAGCGTTGTCAGGCTGTCTGCTGTGTATCTCATGAGTAGTCCTCCGTGTCACTGACACGCGTAGTGGGCGGTTTTTTATAAGCAAATTACCAGTACCTGGCAGTGGATTGTTAGGAGTCTGCGCGGTAGAAGTCCACGTAGCGAGAACGTGCCATGGCGAGGGCGTTTTTACGATCATTTACGGCGCATAGTTATTCATATGCAACGAAAATGATCGATAAAAACGCACCGGCAGGGCGCGTTCGCAGTAGTGGAGGTTCTGCCGCGCAGACTCCTAGGAGGCTGTCCGAGAACTAGGATCTACTGCGGTCGCGATCTTTTGGTCAGCTATTACGATCCTTTTCGTTAAAGAAGAATAACTATTCGCCTCTAACGATCGAAATATCTGACTCAAAATCTCACAACCTCGCTACGACCCTAGTTCTCGGACAGACT
>CALGJU010000043.1 GCA_937928685.1 uncultured Granulosicoccaceae bacterium | reverse complement strand
CCCCTGCGGGAGCTCGGCATTTGGCTTGCCACTGCGTTGAAGCTCTTGAAAAGAGAATAACTATTGCCTGCGAGCTTCGCCTTGTTGCAAACCAAATGACGAACTCTCAAATGCACACTCTATTTGTTCCAGTACACTAGCTTGCCGAAAAACCGGCAACTTCTTCACCGTAGTGCTGTAGTTTTCTGGCCCTGTCAATCTCTGTTTCTGTCTTGGCGGTGTTTGCCAGAGTGGCGACCAACTCCCGGTACTCGACAATTGACCTGAACCCGTCCTGACCAAGGTGAACCCGTTGATGACAAAACTGTCGCCATCTGGTGTTAGCTGCGATGTCCAGATTCTCTGGCCAGTTACGCGCCGTCAGTCGAAAATACAATTCACTCATGCGTTTGTCGTCAAACAAAGCGTCGGTTGCATCAGGTAGCGATTGGTTAGTGCACATGGCTTTTTGCAAGGACTCCATTACCTTCTTGTCTTTATCGCTGGCGAAGCTTCCGGAGTACAGCGTCAGGTCAGGATCATTTTGATCAGCTCTGTCATGGCTGGTGAATACCCAGGCAAGCTTCTCCAGCACGTCTGGGGCCGCAAGTAACTTTTCACGATGCTCTAGGCACTGGTTTCTATCGAGTTTCCAACGCCTGGCGGTAGCGTCATCAAGTGTATTAACCGGTACTAATATAGGGCAGCGGTTTGCATGTATGGTTTTAACAGCAATTCTTTGTGTGCCTTCCGGCAGATCTTTTTTTGCAGTGAATATTCTTTCTCTGAGCTTCTCTGCAGGCAGTTTGATTAAGTCTTCCGGGTCATGCCGTAAATCATAAGCAATAACACCGTTTGCATTGGTAGGGTGCGCGCCAAGGGGTATTACCATTGACAAGTGCCCTTGAGTCGCCGGATACATGCCGGAGACGTGCAGCACCGGGTTGCTTTTAATAGTGTTTAGCGCCGTTGATAGTATCCATCTTTTATCGCGAGTGTTGTACACGTAGTCAAACAGCTTTGGCTGCTTGCTCTTTAGTAGTCTGGCCACGGCAATAGTGGCTCTCACATCGGCCAGAGCGTCATGTGCATCACCGTGAGGTATGCCATTTGCCTCTGTCAGTAGTTCCAGCTTGTTCGTCGGTTTGTTGTCGGCGTCAAGCGGCCACTCTATGCCATCGGGCCGCAGGGCTCGTGTCAGCCTAACGACGTCAATCATGTCCCATCGTGAATTGCCATCACGCCATTCACGAGTATAAGGGTCAAATAAATTTCTAAACAGCAGTTGCCGGGTAAACTCATCGTCAAAGCGAATATTGTTATAGCCGACAGTGCAGGTCGCCGGTGTGCTCATCAGGCGATGAATGGCGGTGGCAAACTCCCATTCGCCAAGGCCTTTTTCGTTGGCAGTCTGCGGCAGAACGCCATGCACCATGCAGGACTCTGGATCCGGTAAATAGTCTGGGGATTGGCGGCAATAGATCATTGTGCCGTCTTCAACTTCCTCTAGATTTTCATCGGTGCGGATAGCGGCGAATTGGACCGGGCGTTCACGCGCCGGATCACGCCCGAACGTTTCGTAGTCATGCCATAGAAAAGTGTTGGACATCATTGCTTCTCTATTTGATTAGCCGTTATTGAAATATAAGGTAGGTTGAATAAAGCTTTGTTTGATGCGCCACGGCCGGTTAGCACCTGAAATTATCACGCGCTGGAGGCTGAACATAGAGTCGTAGAATATCGGGTTATTAAAACGGCACGCAACAACACATTACCACTGCAAGTCATCTGGCACTTGAAACTCTGAATATTCCTCATCGCCATTCGTGGTGTCTTCTACTTCAGCGTCAGTATTAAAAACACTCCACTGGGGATTCACCTGCTTTATTTCAGTGGCGATCGCCAAAGGCACAAGATAGGTATCACCGTTGAGCCGGGTGATGGCAACTTCTCTGGCGGCAAGTTGCTTGTGTGCCGCTTCATTGACGTACAGCTCGCGTATGCGTTTGTCCACCAAATACCGATAAGTCACCTCACCTTTCCACTCTTTGAGCTGGTGGGTGTCAATCAACTCTTTAATTTTTGCTTTGAGTTTTTTTCTCTCAAGCGCTAATTCTTCAGCTTGAGCATTTTTGGCTTGGTTGCCTTTACCACCAGCGGCATGCTTGCCACCTGATCGATTACCGGCGGACCTATTGTTGGAAGAGCCTTTATTAGAAGGGCCTTTATTATTAGAAGAATTATTAGAAGTGCCTTTATTGCTGGAGGGCCCGTTGCCTGCGTGCTTTCTTTTGGCGCCTCCAGGCGGCTTGTGTTTGTCGTTACTCTGGCCCGCGCGCTTTTTATTGCGCGCCTGATTGTCAGGTTTTTTCTTCGGGGCTTCAAAGCCGGCCGCAATCAATTGATCGCGTAGTGAGTCAGCCATATTATCTCGATCTGCTAGGTGCAGATCTGCTCTTAACGATTGTGAACCCTACCGGTTGTGACAAACATTGCAACTGATAAAAGTAGAAATGTTACAAACAAAATCAGTGTCAATTCCGGAATCGACAGTCCGAACAGCTGCCACTGAATATCAGCGCATTCCCCGGACCCGTTGAGAATTGTATCGAAAAAACCCGCCAAAGGCATAGTATCGAGCATATACCAGAATCCGGCACCACAATCCGGGACTTGATCTTTAGGCAAATTCTGCAGCCAGATATGCCGGGCGCAGATTGCAATGCCAGTGAGAGACAACATTGTCGCCAGTGCGGCATACACCTTTCGACCAACGTTGATCGGGTTGTGAATGAGCGCAATCGCAAAAACGACACATAAGCCAATTACTACTGCCCGATCAAGAATACACAGATTGCAAGGCTCCAGGTATTCGACCATTTGTAGGTAGCCAACAGCAAAGGCCATGGCTGCAAGCCCTAGAACCAGCCCCATTAGGCTTACTGATCTGCCGGAAAACACATTGTTCATATCTGCACAAGTCTCGTCGAGTTGAATAGTTTTTTGATTAGAAAATCCTTGAAGACACAAGTGGACAGTAACGAACTGTCGCGCGAATGGTGTCTAGAGGTACTGAGTGTAGGAGATTATTTGTATGGTCGCATTCGTTGCATGAAGGCATAATCGCCAGCTATACAATTACTATGTACCCTTATGGCGGCTAAGACCACTAATTCACCTAAAGATTCAGAATTGCAATCACTGGTTCAGTTTGCCTGCAGTCTGGCAGACCTGGCAGGGAAGACGATTCTGCCGTACTTCAGACAGCCGCTGTTGGTTGATAATAAGCTGAAGGACGGCAACTTTGACCCGGTCACTGTAGCGGATCGTGATGCAGAACTGGCAATGCGTGCAGCCATTCAAGCGCAGTACCCATCGCACGGCATCCTTGGTGAAGAATTCGGCGAGTTAAAAGGCGAAAGTGGATTGACCTGGGTGCTTGACCCCATCGATGGCACACGCGCCTTTATCTCGGGCTTGCCCGTGTGGGGCGTGTTGATCGCGCTATTTGATGGCACCTATCCCATACTGGGCGTGATGGATCAACCCTTCACGCAGGAGCGATTCATTGGTGATGGCAAGCGATCGGTGTCGATTCATCGCGGTGTTGAGACAGTGCTGCAAACGCGCGCGTGTGAAAGTCTTTCGACAGCCATTATGATGTCGACTGCACCTGATATGTTTGATAAAGCTGAGTTTTCGGTGCAGCAGCTGCTTGCTGAGCAAGTCAGGTTATTGCGCTACGGTGCGGATTGCTATGGCTACAGTATGCTGGCAAGCGGTCATGTTGATTTAGTGGTTGAGGCGGGGTTGAGCGCTTATGATATTCAAGCGCTTATTCCTATTGTAGAAAGCGCCGGTGGAGTGGTAACCGACTGGCACGGCGGGTCACCAGTCAATGGCGGGCAGGTAGTCGCTGCGGCGACGCACAAGCTACACGCTCAAGCGTTATCAATACTTGCACCTGCGGCAAGAAAATCGGCCAGTATTTTGTAGATAACATCTGGCTTTTCACTGTGCGGCCAATGGCCTGCGCCATCAATAGTTTTAAGTGCGGGCCGTGTAAATAGCGCTGCAATCGGCGCCCGGTCTGCCTCTGTTAAATAGTCCGATTCAGCGCCTTTGATAAACAATACCGGTTTCTCAAAAGCGGTATCTGATTTTATAGCGTCAGCGATATCGTCATACCCAGATGCGATTTCATCCAGATTTACTCGTAGTTGATATGTATTGTTCTGCGCGCGCTTTAAGTTTTTAAGCAAAAAAGATCGAGTGCCCGGTTCTGGTGCAAAAGGCTGCAATAGTTCATCTGCCTGTGATCTGGAAGTCAGAGAGGTGGTATTCAGCAGCTTGAGTCCTTGAATAATTTTATCGTGATGGTGAGGGTATTGGCGCGGCCCGATATCAACAATCACTAAGCGATTCACCAGGGTCGGATAGCTTAAAGCAAGCTGCATGGCGGTTTTGCCGCCCATGGAGTGACCAATGAAGTGCGAGCTGGTGATATTCATTGAACTGCAGGTAAACGCCACGTCGGCGGCAATTTGCGAATATGCCATGCCCGGAACGTGTGGCGAGGCACCATGGTTTCGCAGATCCATACTATGGACTCTATAGCGCTCTGCCAGCCGGTCTGCCTGTGCTCTCCAGTTATTCAGGTCACCGAATAAGCCGTGCAATATCACCACGTGCTGACCATCCTCGTTGCCAGTGCTTTTGCTATTCAGTAATACCGGTGATGTCATTGGCGGTGCGGTCCTTTATCAGAAGCAGGTGATGGCAGTTTTGAAGGCAGCTTGCCAGCTTTCTGCCGGTTGCATTCACGATTTGCAGTGATTTTCCATTAACTTAACTGGCTTCGTGCGGAAATCAGTATAGATTCCCGAGTATAATGGCTTGCCCGCGCCCGGTGAAAGGTTCAGTCCGGGGTCGTGGCCATTATGGAGATACCCGCAATTGTACGAAATCGCCCGTCACCGACTTGAATCGGTATACAAAAAATGCAGTGAAAAGCCGCTGCAAGGACGCATGGTGGGTGTTGAAAAAGAGTGTCTGCGCGTGGGTACTGACGGCACACTGTCGACACTCGCACACCCGATAGCGTTGGGCAGCGCGCTCACGCATCCGTCAATCACCACCGATTTTTCTGAAGCGTTGCTTGAAATTGTCACCCCGCCTTATAAAAACCTGGGTGACACACTCAGCCATCTTTCTGATGTGCAAAATTTTGTTTACTCAAAATTACCTGAAGGCGAGCTGTTGTGGGGCACCAGTATGCCGTGTGGCCTCAAGCTAGATTGTGATGTGCCTATTGGACGTTACGGCACCTCAAATATCGGGCGCATGAAGCATGTGTATCGACGTGGTTTGGGTTTGCGGTACGGGCGCAAGATGCAGGCAATAGCCGGTGTACATTACAACTATTCCTACCCTGACAGCTTCTGGAGCATATTGGCTGAAGTAGAAGGTGAAGCCCGCTTAAGCAATGCATTTGTCACCAGTCAGTATTTTGCCTTGTCGCGTAACATATTAAGGTTCGGTTGGCTCATACCGTATTTGTTTGGAGCATCACCTGCTGTATGTGGAACGTTCTTTGGCAGCAAGAATCCGCCAGGCGTGATGAAGCGGCATGCAAAGAACACCTACTACGAACCCTATGCCACGTCACTGCGTATGGGCGATATCGGATACCAGAATAATCGTGATGAAACTACCGCAGTTAACGCTAGCTATAACAGTGTAGAAGAATATGTAGCGTTTCTAAAAACAGCGATCAACACACCTTCAGATCGGTATGAGAGACTCGGGCTGCTTGACGCTGATGGTGAATATCAGCAGCTTAATACCAACCTTTTGCAAATAGAAAACGAACACTACAGTTCAATTCGACCCAAGCAAATCACAGAGCCCCTGGAAATGCCGGCGCTCGCCATGGAGCGGCGTGGCGTTCGCTACGTTGAGCTGCGCTCACTTGATGTGAACGCTTATGATCCGCTCGGTATTAACGATGAGCAATTGCGTTTTCTGGAATCATTTATGTTGTTCTGCATGCTGTGCGACAGCCCGCCCATGAATGCTCAAGAGCAACTTCAAAACAAACGTAACCTGATTGCCGTGGCGCACCGTGGGCGCGATCCGGATTTACAGCTTCAGCGTGGGAGTGAGTCAGTATCTTTGCGCCAATGGGGTTCTGAAATACTTGATATGGTCGGTGAATTGTGTGATCTGCTTGACGTTGCAGATCAACCGAAGGTGTATTGTAATTCTCTTACGCAACAGCTAAATAAAATTCATGATCCCGCTAAAACCCCTTCCGGGGTAATGCTGCAGGAACTGATTGATAATGACGAAGACTTCTTCACATTCGGGCTTAGAAAATCGCAGGAACATCAAAGCAAGGCAGAGGTGCTGTCATCTGAAACACAGCGTGCGTTTGAAAAATCGGTGGCAGAGTCACTGGCCAAACAAGCTGAAATAGAATCATCAGATAAAATAAGCTTCGAAGAATTTTTACAGAACTACCATGCGCAGCTGCCAGCAGGCTAAGTTGCCAGAAAAATCTATAGAGAGGTCTTTTGAATAACACAGTAACAGGAGTTATTTTGGCAGGCGGCATGGGTCGGCGCATGGATGGTGTTGATAAAGGCCTGGTGATGCTGCAGGAAAGCGAAATGATTTCATGGGTAATAAAAACGCTACAACCCAACGTAGATGAAGTCATCATTAACGCTAATCGCAACCTGCCAGACTATGAAAAGTTCGGTGTCAAAGTAGTCGCAGACAGTTTGGAAGGTTATCAGGGGCCATTGGCTGGTTTTGAAGCAGGCATGGCAGCTGCGACCACCGGTTGGATCTATACCTGCCCGTGTGACTCTCCAATGCAGTCAGCTGATTTATTGCCTCATATGAGTCGCTGTATATTTGAAGAAGATGCCGAGATCGGTGTTGCCTTTGATGGTGAGCGCACTCACCCTGTGTTTAGCATGGTGCGAACTGATCTGCTGCCGAGTTTACGTGCCTACCTGCAGGCGGGTGAAAGGAAAATCGATCGTTGGTTCGAACAACACAAGCTACTCACGGTTGACTGCAGCGACTATGCAGCAAGCTTTACCAACATCAATACAGTAGAAGAATTGCAACGCGCAGAATCGGAGCAAGGTCTGCATGGTCATTGAAAAACAACCCTCCTGCGATGATCCAATAGAACCGGCGTTATTGCCGGTAGCCATTGCATTGCAGCGCATGCAATCTGCTATTTCTGTTATTGAAGAAACTGAAATTGTCAGCCTAAGGGATTCACTGGATCGCGTATTGGCAGCAGATCTAAAGTCACCTATCCAGGTACCGGCCTATACCAACAGCGCGATGGATGGTTATGCCATCAATAGTGCAGATCTGCCGTCAGACAGCAACGAAGTTTCACTGAAGGTGCTAGGGACTGCCTGGGCAGGCAGGCCGGTAGAGGCGGAACTAAAACCGGGTGAGGCAGTTCGAATTATGACAGGCGGTATGATGCCCATAGGATCAGACACTGTGGTCATACAAGAGCATGTACAAGTCGAGGGTGATCTCATCACTATCGACAACACCACATCTGCTGGTCGTAACGTCAGGCATGCAGGGGAAGACATTAACGTTGATGACGTTGTGCTGCCACAGGGCACCTTAATTAATCCTGCAGAGCTTGGCTTGATAGCCTCACTTGGGATGGATCAAGTTCAGGTAAAGCGTAAACCGGTGGTGGCATTTTTCAGTACCGGCGATGAGCTGCGTGCACTGGAAACGCATGCAGGTAAAGCGCTTGGCCCAGGAGAAATATTTGACAGCAATCGCCACACTCTGTTTGCGCTGTTAAGAAAACTAAATGTTGAATTAATTGATCTGGGTGTGGTTGCAGATACCCGGGAGGCCACACGTGCCGCAGTGATCAAAGCCTCCGAGTGCGCCGACCTTGTCATTACCTCGGGGGGAGTATCAGCAGGGCAGGCGGATTTTGTCAGTAAAACGATTGAAGAGCTGGGTGAACTAACTTTCTGGAAGCTAGCGATGCGCCCCGGCAGACCGCTGGCCTGTGGCATGGTGAACAACTGTCGCTTCTTCGGATTGCCGGGTAACCCGGTCGCCGTGATGGTGACATTCTATGAGTTTGTGCAACCGACAATAAAAAGAATGATGGGCTGCCGACACACCGAAACACCACGTTTCATGGTGACCTCAAAAGAGGCGATAAGAAAAGTACCGGGTCGCATCGAATATCAACGCGGCATATTGACCACCTCCGAGCTCGGCATAGTGAGTGTCGCTACCACCGGTAAGCAAGGTGCCGGGAGGTTGAGCTCTATGTGCCTGGCGAACTGTCTTATTGTGTTGCCTGCTGAGTGTGATGGCGTCAAGCCGGGTGATTCGGTACAGGTACAACCTTTCTTCGGTTTGGTGTAATTTATCGACTGCCGAAAGTCTTGTGGTGCCTGTTGTATTGCCCCATCGATTACCTCGCCGCTACCGGGTATGCCCAATGGCAAGCCCGCCGGGGTACGCTGCATCCATCTGACAGAGGCGAATGATTGCGCACTATTCGGAACAACAGATCGGCCACAATTCTGCGCTGCTCTGCAAGCTGAGCCGGAAATGTGCGGAGACAACCGCACTCACGCCCTCAATTACCTAGGTTCGCTGGAAGAGCTAACCAAGGATTAGCTAAGCGCTTAAATTTTAAGCTAGAAAAGCCTGTCCGAGAACTAGGATCTACTGCGGTCGCGATATTTTGGCCAGCTATGACGATCCATATCGTTAAAGAAGAATGACTATTCGCCTCTAACGATCGAAATATCTGACTCAAAATCTCACAACCTCGCCACGACCCTGGTTCTCGGACAGCCTCGTAGTAATTCTATTTCTTCAAAACCCTGCCAGTTTTCTGCCAGCTACTATACTCATCAGTGATCCGGAGCTGTGTCCGGGTCCGATCGACTTCGATCGTCTGCCTATAAAAATAAAATAAACAGACCACGGAAGCTGAACAAGATGTCTAGCGTAGCGCAAAAAACCAAACTGTTGATTGTCGATATCTCTCCGTCGATGGCGCAGGTGCTGAAAACTTTTGCTGATCTTAACGATCATGAGTGCGATGTATTCTCAGACCCGGCACTTGCGTGCCAGGCCTTGAAAAACAGATTTGAGAATATTGATCAGGGCTATGACTTTGTTTTGCTGGGCTGGCCAGAGGGTGAAACTGACATCCTTTCTGAGCTGCTGGGAAGTCTGGGTACACCCGATCATTCGGATCTGCCTCTGATTGTTTTCAGTGATGATGTAAAGCCTGAAATTCAGGCGATTTCCAGAAAGCGGGGCAACACCCAGAGTTTACTGTGGCATGAACACAAGCGAGCTGCAGACATCATTGAAAGCTTAGTATTCAATGATGCGCCAGTGAGTAGATCAAGCAGTGTGAAGGTTGCTCCATCCGGGGTAGCGAAACCGGCGCATCAAGTGCTGTTGGTTGATAGCACGCCGTCGGTATGTAACTCACTAAAAGAATTGCTTCAGGCAAATCACTACCAGGTAAATATAGCCAGTAACGCCGCGGAAGCGCGAACTGCCGTGAATACAGGTGCCTATGATTTAGTCGTCACTGAATTCTTTCTGTTGGGCGAAAGTGGTGAGAACTTGTGTCGTTATCTACAATCTATGGATGCTGAAACCCGCCCGGTGTACGCGGTAATGACAAAAGATAATATTGATAGCGTGGTACAAAGAAGCTTGGCAGTCGGGGCAATTACCTGCTTAGACAAAAGCGAGTCCATAGAAGTTTTGTTTGCGAGAATCAATGCTATTGCTCGAGGGGTTGCACAAAAAGAAAGCGGCGCGGTAGTAGCACCGAAGGTGGCAAAGCCGACCCTCAGCCAGCAAAGCCCTGAATTGGTTCAGCCCGAAAAAGTGGTCGTACAAAAAGCCGAGCCAGAGGTGATCGTTGAACCTGTGAAGGTCAGACGGCAGAAAATGCTTGGCACTAGTGCCATTGAAAGCTCAATAAGCGAGGCTCTATCCAAAGAAGATAGAGGCGTTTGCCACAGTATTTTGATGCTCGATATAAAAATGATCGCAGCCGTCACTGGTGACAGACTGAGTATTGGAAATAGTGACGCCATGCTTAAAATGGTGAAGTCCCGGTTATGTGCACTCTATACCCGTGAGAACTCGCTGGCATACGTAGACAATGGCCGATTTGTATTTCTGCTTGCAACTAGTGAGGTAAAACAAGCGTTGTTACTCTCCAGAAAGTTGGTAGAAATTGTCCCATCTATGATCAATTTCCTATCTGAAGTAGAGCTTGTATCGCATGGCTCGTTTATCCAGTTGCCGCAAAAGACCAGCCATACTCCAAGGTTCTTGCTTCAGCATGGTGTCGCCGCATGTACACGCACTGAGCTGGATAAAATGGATAATAAAATCTACGTGGTGCACAAGCATCAGTATCTGCCAACAGATAAGTTAGATAGGCAAAAGCCGGTGAAACCCGCGAAGGTTGCCTCAAAGGTTGCTGCTAAAGCAGCAGTACATGCAGAAAATAAGGCAGAGACTGCCTAGCCCGGATTATTCATGATGATGACGGCATCTCACTTGAACTTTGATTCCATGGCGAATTTTTTCTTTTTTGCAAATATCAATAAATCAAATATCAATAAATAATGTAGGCCGCAGAACTTTTTCTCCTTTGCCTCTCGCAGAGCGATTTTTCACAGATGTCAGCCGATTGCATCCTTTGTGGGTGTTGCGTTACGATCAAAGGTGATCGATTTTGGCTATCAGGATTGTGAACAGTGTTGCGACGTGAAGTTGCATAAGTATATGTAGGTGAAAGCCAAGCCTGAGTTTCTGCCTTCAGTATCCTACCAGAGCATGCGACATTGGATGTGGTATGAAGCCTCCGGGACAAAGTGCCCTGTTAAGACGCAACCCCGAGTGGAGTCGTAACTGCACGCATCATGCGGTCAGGGGCGAGGATGGAGTGATATGGTAAATGTAAGTTTACCTTTGTTGACGTTCCGTTAGCTCAAGTTCTACAAAAGGTGCTGATAGGCAGTCACCAAAGCAGACGTCCCGCTGGTGCTTCGTTGTGAAAAGAATTGTGTAATTGGATAAACAAAGGAAAGCAAATGACGGCTCTTGTAGCTGGTGCGTCATTAGCTGTATATCACTAGAGGTGTATGGTAATTCAAATGCAAATTGGTATCACAAAGTCTACTCCAGCATTGGCAGAATTGAAT
>CALGJU010000042.1 GCA_937928685.1 uncultured Granulosicoccaceae bacterium | reverse complement strand
ATTTGCGCCGGGTGAGTGATTCTGTCCCAATAGCGAGTCACAGGCTTGAACGCATCGTTAACGCCAAAGGTGGGGTCGTTATAGTTTTCCAGTTGCTGCAGCACCGGATCTGGCAGACGGGTGATAAAGGTATCACCGCATATTAAAAGTACCGGCAGCCGATTAGCATGCGCCAAAGCTGCTGAAGTCAGCAGATTAGAAGTACCGGGCCCCGCTGAGGCTGTGCAAAACATCATTCTCTGGCGCTTGTGATATTTGGCATAGGCGGCAGCGGCAAAACCCATGCTTTGCTCATTTTGACCGCGGTACAGCGGCAGCTCTTGACGATGGTTGTACAGCGCTTCACCCAGACAAGTGACGTTGCCATGCCCGAATATGCCAAACCCGCCGCCGAACAAGCGCTGCTCCTGGCCGTCTATCTCAATGAACTGATTGGCAAGAAAGCGCACGATGGCCTGCGCCAGTGTCAGCTCAATGCTGTTATTTGTATCGCTCATGCCTTGATAAACTCATTCCGGTTGAGAAGCCAAAAATCACCAATATGATTTGACGATTTAACAGTGCCGAGGATACAATAAATGCAACCGGTTGCAAAGCCTAAACCACCCGCTACTTAAGCTCGCTTTTCTATCTTTGTCCGGCATCACACACTGGCTAAATTTGGCGCAATCCATTTCCGCACAAGTCTTAATTAGCCGGCACTACATATCAAAACCAAACTGCTTAAAAGTACGTAAGCTGACATTAAGCAGTAGCGTCTGAAAAGGTCCAGAGAATGAGTATCAGAATTGGCAATGCACCCTGCTCCTGGGGAGTTGAGTTCGCAAAAGATGATCGCAACCCCACCTGGCAAACTGTACTGGAAGAATGCAGTGCTGCGGGCTACACCGGCATAGAGTTAGGGCCCGTTGGCTTTATGCCGGAAGATCCGGCACAACTCAGCGACGCATTGGCTGAACGCAATCTTGAGCTGATCGGTGGCGTTGTCTTCCGAGCTTTCCATGATCCCGCACAATGGGATGATGTCATGGACGGTGCAGTCAGAACCTGTAAGGCACTTAGCGCTCATGGCGCCAAACACTTTGTGTTGATTGACTCCATCTCACCACGTCGTGCACCCACTGCAGGGCGCGCCGGTGAAGCAGAACAAATGGATAGCACCGAATGGAATGCTTATCGCGATCGTATTAAAACCATTGCAAAGATGGGCTATGAAGAATACGGGCTGATCCCTGAAATTCACCCGCATGCCGGCGGCTTCATGGATTTTGAACCCGAAGTCGAAAGGCTGCTTGAAGAGATTGACCCGGAAACACTTAAAATCTGTATCGATACCGGACACTGCACCTATGCAGGCTTTGATCCCGTGGCTTTTATGAAACGTCATATGGATCGAATCACATATGTTCACTTTAAAAACACAGATGCAAAAATAAAAGCTGATGCTATCGCTAACCGAACCGGTTTCTATGATGCCTGTGGCCAGGGCATTTTCTGTAACCTGTCAGAAGGCGAAGTAGACTTCCCTGCAGTCAGACAGCTGTTACTCGACGCCAACTACGAAGGCTGGTGCACCATAGAGCAGGACTGTGACCCGACACTTGACCCGGACCCGGTTGGCGACGCACGCCTGAACCGGGAATACCTGCAATCCATTGGCTTTTCCTAGGACGACACATGAACAAACTTAAGTGGGGCATGATTGGTGGTGGTGAAGGCAGTCAGATAGGTCCGGCACATAGACTCGGTTCCGGTCTTGACGGCTTATTCGATTTTTGCGCCGGCGCGCTTGATCACAGACCAGAGGAAGGACGCAAATATGGCCAGTCGCTCGGGCTTGATTCAGACCGCGCTTACGGCAGTTGGCAGGAGATGCTTGAAGGCGAGCGCAATCGTGACGACAAAATAGACCTGGTGACTGTGGCGACGCCCAACTCAACGCACTTTGAAATAACCAATGCCTTTTTAGAAGCCGGTTTTCATGTGCTGTGCGAAAAGCCCATGACCATGACCGTGGAAGAAGGCGAACAGATAGTCAAAACGGCTAAAGCCAGCGGTAAAATTTGCGCAGTAAACTACGGTTATACAGGTTACTCACTGGTGCGCCACATGCGCGCTATGGTGGCACGCGGCGACTTAGGTGCCATTCGCGTGGTGAACGCAGAATTTTCACACGGCCACCACGCAGACGCTGCAGATGCTGACAACCCGCGAGTGAGATGGCGCTACGACCCGGCCCAGGCTGGTGTCTCTGCACAATTTGCAGATTGCGGCATTCACGCCATGCACATGGCAAGCTTCGTTACCCAACAAGAAGTCACCAAACTGTCAGCCGATATCGTGTCATGTATCGCCTCACGCGAACTTGAAGACGATGCCATGGTTAACTTTCGCATGGACGGCGGCACCGTTGGGCGCTTGTGGACATCCTCCATTGCCATCGGTCGGCAACATGGACTCACCATTCAGGTATTTGGCGAAAAAGGTGGACTACGATGGGCACAGGAGCAACCCAATCAACTGTACTGGATGCCGCTAAACGAAAGACTGCAGATCATTGAACGGGGTGAAGGCAATTTATCCCCGGAAGCTGATCGCACAACTCGCGTCACGGTCGGTCACGCGGAAGGTATGCCACTGGCATTTGCGAATATTTATAAAGACTTGTCTGAAGCGATACTCGCCGTCAAGCAAGGCAGACCCTGTGATTCCGCAGCAGACCTATACCCGCGCGCAGAAGACGGTTTGCGCTCGATGGCTGCAGTGGCTGCCGTGGCAGAATCCGGCGCCGCAGAGGCGGCATGGGTTGACGCAAGGCCCCCTATGTTCAGATAGCCTTCTGACTCTAGCAGTGATAAGTAACGGGATTATCTGACTGAGATAATCCCGACAGAGCCTTACACGCCACACTCTGCGAATACAAAACACCGGAAAACCAATACGTCGAGCGCTGGAATCATTTGGTAACTGTACATTTATACAGATGTTGTTAGTCTGGGTTGCCGAACATGAGGCAATCCAATGGACCAACAGCAACAGGCTTTTTTACTCCAGGTATCACGGCAGCTGGAAACAGTCCTCGCGGCATGTGAGCAAAATGGTGTAGCTGAGGTGTTGCTCGGCAGCAAGCGACACCCGAACCGGATAATTCGGGTCAAGCTGGTTGCAGAAGCACAAATGCTGGTGGATAAAAACACACCTTCTCAAACGGCAACGACTACGCTAACTAAAAGTACCGCTGACAGTCGTTAGCTCCGTATCCGTAGCAAAGATAATTCTCAATCGCTCTACAGCGACGCTGCTGTATAATAGTGCTGAATGCCTAACCGGCATGCTTCACTCCGCAAGACGGTACAACATGCAGTGCTCGCACAATCGCCCTCAAATCACCATGATGTGAAAGAAACTGGCTCACCTGCGCAGAACAGCACAACTGACCACTCCGCTTCAGCAATCGCCTCTCAACTCAGCGAAACCTACTACCTTGATAATTTCAACTATTTAATTGAATTTATCCTGCAGCACTACCAACCCCTGCTTACTACAGACGAGCTAAATTTCTGTACCACCTACAACAATCTCTCTGACAACGCACAACAAACCTTCGTACGCCTGTCCTCCCGCAGCGCTGCCTTACTAAGAATCGCAAAATTACACTACCCCGAAATTGAAAATATCAGCAGCGGTATAGATGAGTTAAACACCATTGGCTTCATCAGCCCCAGAATTGAATTTAGTACTGAGGAGTGCACCAGCCTGTTTACCAAGGCAGAGGTAAAGCACGCCCTCGGGCTAACATCCAGCCAATTTGATCTCACCAGCATTAACATTGATGTCTTCAACACCCCTGATCTTTTCGGCGACTCACCTTTGTCGTGCCTGCTAGAGAACGACTCCATCATTGAAGTACATCATAAAGAGCTAATAGCTGCCTTCCGGTTATTGTTCTTCGGAAACCTGCATCAGGACTTCAGTAGCTTTGTGCTGCGGGATCTCGGGTTACGAAAGTACGAGAACTACAGAATAGACAGCGACACACTGCTGTTTCAGCAACGTGAACAGCTTGAAGCTCATCTACATTACTACCAATGTGCGGAGTTGTTTGAAGCCGCCTGTGAGCAAGGCAGTGGTGCACTGCAAGAGCTGTACACCTTGCTACCGCAACCTCTGAACTATGACAAAACCCTCGATCGAAGATTAGACAAACTTAAAAACAGAATAGCAAGACAGCTAGAAAGGTTTGAGGAACCTGGTATAGCGGCACAAATTTATTCACAAACCCGGCGTCCGCCGGCAAGGGAGCGACTGGCTCGCATAGAAGCAAAGACTGGCAATACGGAATCAGCACTAACACTTTGCAAAGCCATACAGGCACTACCACATGATACAGACGAGCTGGATTTCGCTAATACCTTTGGCGCCAGACTCGCAAAGAAAACACAACAAAAATTTAACAGCCCTGCCCGCCACGCTCCACCGGAAACCACGCTGCAACTGCATAAGAGTAGTTTATCAGTCGAGTTTTCCGTAGCACTCCACTATGCAAAAACAGGTAAATGTTATTACCTTGAGAACAGTTTGTTGAATGGTGTTTTCGGGCTGGCATTCTGGGATATTATTTTTGCACCGGTGAGTGGTGTGTTTTTTCACCCGTTTCAAAATCAACCGATCGATTTTTACGAACCAGAATTCACTATCACCCGTGAACACCTGATTCAGGAGCGTTTACAAAAAATTGACAATGGACAATTGCAACAACTTGTATTCAAGCATCTGCAAAAAAAAGGCATTCACAACCCATTGGTTAACTGGCACATGCTCAGGCCACATATTTTAGCGCTGGCACTTAACAGAATACCCAAACAAGACTGGCGGGCTATCTTCAAACTAATGCTCAGCGATATTCGCAACTATCGCAGCGGCCAACCAGACCTCGTATACTTCCCTGATGATGGCACCTATGAATTCCTTGAAGTGAAAGCACCAGGGGATCGCTTACAGAAAAACCAGCTACGCTGGATGGATTTTTATAACCAGCAAGGCATGTCTCATTCAGTAGTGCATGTTGAGTGGATAGAGTGACATCGACCCACAACAAAAAAATAAAATGTTCAGTCAAAGATTTTGTCAATTTCACGTGCCGTCGCGGCAATCTGGAATCCTTTGGCACTGCGGGCCCGACTGCCGCAGAAGGACAAAAAGCACACAAGGCATTGCAGGACAAAAAGAACAACAACGAAGAAGCTGAAGTAAGAGTCGAATGTAAGCTTTTAGTTCATACAAAACAGAATGACGCTGATCAAGAACATATCAAGCAGTTACACCTGTCTGGAAGAATTGATCTACTAGATGCGAACCCTGAAGCGCCTTGCGCCTCAGAAATTAAAAGCTGCTATGCCCCACCGCACCGGTTACCAGAAAGCACTGTATCGTTACATTGGGCCCAACTAAAGGTCTATGGATACTGCGTGCTGAACAAAATACGAAGCGAACAAGCAAACCCCGAAGTACCTATTACACTGCGGCTGGTATGGTTTAACCTGATAGCTAACGAGGTAATAACCGACGAACAGAAGTTTAGCTTTAACGAGCTGGAAGCTTTTGTTACAGAGGCTGCCACTGTCTACGTGCAATGGATTGCACTGCTGGATGAACAGTTTTCAAATACTGTCGCCACAGCTAAATCACTTGAATTCCCGCATGATAAATTCCGCACAGGTCAGCGTGATATGGCCGCAGCGGCCTACTTATGCGCTCGTGATGGTTTTCATGTGATGTGCGAAGCGCCCACTGGTATCGGTAAAACAGTCAGCACGCTGTACCCCGCAGTGAAAGCCATTGGCAATGGAAGCATTGACAGAATAATTTACCTGACCGCAAAAAACTCTGGCAAACAAGCCGCGGGCAATTGCATAACACAACTGCAAGACCAGGGCTTACGACTTTCAGCAATTACCATTACTTCGAAAAAAACCACCTGTCACTGCAGTAACGGCACCTGCGAGCGCAACCCGGACGACGGCAGCTGCCCGCTAACCATCGGCTTTTTTGATAAATTGCCTGCTGCTAGAACGCAGTTAATACAATCAGGCATCATCACCCCGGAAATGATTAATGACGCAGCGCACGAACACGCGCTCTGCCCGTTTGAACTAACGCTTCAAATGCTGCCATGGGTGCAAGTGGTCATTTGTGACTTTAACTATGTTTTTGATCCATTGGTCAGGCTCAGTAACCTGACTGAAAAAACTCACCGTCAAATGCTACTGGTAGATGAAGCACACAACCTGACCGATCGGGCGCGCTCAATGTACTCGGCAGAACTCAACCGGGTAGAGCTAAAGCGTGCAGCTGCTGATTTACCCACAAACACCCTGCAACGGAAAAACCTGCAAGCGGTCATTCGGGCGATTGATCGTTGGGCTAAGGACTGCCCGCAACAGGAAAACGCTCATAACGATTATTCAAAAACAATCTCTCGTGCGATTAAGAAGTGCGTGCAGACTATAACGGATGACACTGAAAACCAGATGGTGTTGACCGAGGCTGTCGCTGAAGCAGGCAAGGCATTGTTTCGGTATTCTGTTATTGAAGAGCTATACGGCGACCACCATCGCACAGTTACCGTCAAGTATGCCAACGGAAAATTCAAAAACACCACCGTGACACTGCAGTGCTTAAATGCCACTGACCCGTTAAAAAAGAGCTACAACCAGTATCGCTGCAGCGTGACTTTCTCAGCCACACTGCGGCCACAACATTTTTATCACCAGTCACTGGGACTGCCTGAGAACACGACGGCAATGTCACTGTCGTCTCCCTTTGAACCGTCACAGCAATGTACAGTGGTTTGCGACTGGGTCGACACACGATACCGTGCAAGAGCGCAATCTGTGTCACCGATTGTCAGCATCATCGAACGTGTGTACCGCGCGAGACGCGGCAACTATCAAGTATTCTTCCCGTCATATGTGTTCATGGAATCAGTCTGCGAGGCATTCCAACAACAGCACCCGGACATTCCTGTGATCGTGCAAAAGCGTGGCACCACGGAGCTGCAACGCAAAGAATTTCTGGAACACTTTAAGGCCCAGGATGCAACACTGGCATTTTCGATACTAGGCGGGATTTTTGGCGAGGGAGTCGATTACCACGGGGAGCAACTCATTGGCTCTGTCATTATCGGAACCGGGCTGTCTTCTATCAGCCTGTCGCAAAAGCTCATAGAACAGGACTATCAGTCTCAGGGTTTGAACGGATTCGACTATGCCAGTCGCTACCCTGGTTTCACCCGTGTATTACAAACAGCAGGCAGGGTTATTCGCAGTGAGAGCGACAAAGGGGTTGTCGTACTGGTGGATCAGCGCTTTCAACAACCCTTCTACCAAGGCCTGTATCCCGCCCATTGGAATCTGGAGTGTTGCTCTGACACTGACGCCCTGGCGCAAAGATTAGAAGCTTTTTGGCAGTAACTATTCCGTACTAGTGTACTGGAACAAGTAGAGCGTGCATTTGAGAGCTCGTTATTTGGTTTGCAACAAGGCGGAGCTTGCAGGCAATAGTTATTCTCTTTTCAAGAGCTTCAACGCTGTGGCAAGCCAAATGCCGAGCTCCCGCAGGGGCGATTAATCAAAGTGCACCCCAAATTGGTTGCAGGCTCTATGACTTACCTGTTGTCCCGATTTATCTATTAAAATTAGACACTTTGATTGATTGACTCATATGGGTAATCTATCTGTTCCAGTACACTAGTCAGTGCCCGTCCAGAAACCGGGGCGTAGCGAGCTTGGGACAAGTGCATGATATTTATCCTACTACATGTGGGCGTTTAGTTGCTCTTCCTACAGCCACAGTGTCTGTTTTATCTACGGTAATTTGCTAGTGAGGTTTGGCTCTGTAAGAAACGTCAAGCTCATTTGAAACCTCTTTAAGCCGTGCATCTCTTGTCCAAAGTGTAGTATCTCCATTAACTACGACTGAGCCAAGAAGTTGAACGTCGACCAGCCCAATGCCCCGGCTGTATAGTTTTCTGGCTTCAATGAAGCGCATTATTTCTTCAGAATTAATTGGGCGCAATGTTGGCATATCTTTAAGATACCGTAGTGTCTCAACTCTTGATTTGAGGCTACCGCACGCTAGCTCAGCAATAACAAATTCATGCACAACCACGAATTGTTCTTCCAGTAAGTGAACAACCTGCGGGTCATTGGTTTTGAAGTGGTGTATCCAGACACTGGTGTCTAACAGCACATTCATCTTTAGGCTCTGCGCCTTGGTATGTTTTTAATTGTTGGGTCGGTGCCGCCAAGCTTTGCCAGGCGTAGAGCGCTTTCGCGAGCAATAAGTGCTTCAATTCCCAGCTTAACAATAGCGGTTTTCTCGGTGATTCCGGTGAGCTCTTGGGCTCTTTTCAGAAGCTCGTCGTCAATATTGAGAGTAGTGCGCATGTCGAATTCTCAGAAACGTTATGCACGATTATATGCATATGGTGATGCACTTTCAAGATGCATGCCGGAAGCTCATGCCAACGGTGGTGACCTCGGGTGTGGAGGGAATGCCGATGATGCAAGTCGTACGCGCGGCGCTGCGATTCTTCGGTGTACTGTTTGTCTTCCTGATTAAGTGCCTTGGGTAAAAAAATGCAGAGTTGGCATTGAAATGGTTGCAAGGTTCGTGGCACCCAAGGTTTACGGCCAGCAACAGACATTGGTGGACGAAGCCTACGTCATGCCGGGTCGCAGTGATGATCTCTTGATATTGCGGAGTGAAGCTTATGACGCTGAGCCAAGTTATGAGCGTTTGCAAGTCTTGCTTGGTGTGGTGCCATGAGCGGTAACACAAGGCGCTTCGAGCTGCGGCCGTAAGCCGCGCAAGCTCATCCGAAAACATTATTGTCGCAGTAGACATGTTAATAAAGCAGCAAGATATGAATGCTGTATCTGCTATGTTTTACTGCACCCGGAAAAATTTACGGATGTGAGCTACTACACTTTGGCGGACTGGGCTGTGTATTTTGATAAAAGCGAATTAGGCCTTGCGGCAGTCTTGATTCATCGAGTTTTGTTGACAGACATTTTACAAGCAGGGCGCACCAGGGCCTATAGGCATGCAGCAAAGTACTATCGTGCGCTGGAGCGATTAGATACAAATATTTCAGGCTATCAATCGTTGATCCGTAAATCGGTATTTAACAAGGAATAGCAAGCAAGCCACGGACGCAAACGTTCGTTTTGGTCGTTGGTGTCTGTTCGATCTTAGAGTGTGTGTCTCTGTAACTATCACAGCGTAAATTGGATACAATGGCTGTCGATGTGAGTTTTGATTCATAGCCATCAACGCGCACAATAGTGAGATACAGCAACGGAACACGTTTGATGACCTCAACGAGAATAACAACCCTGCGTCCCCTTGTAATGGCAGTCGGGTTCACAATACTCGGCGGTTGCGCTAGCAGCGTACCGCGCCCGGTTCAGGACCTGGAATCGGCCACTGCTGCATTGCAAGCAGCGCGTGCGAACGGTGCGCCACAACATGCCGCGCTTCAGTGGCAGGTAGCGCAAGAGAAACTTGACGGTGCCAATCAGTTGCTCGAACAACAGCAAAATACTGCCGCACAGCGAGCATTGCAGCAGGCGACTCTGGATGCCAGGTTGGCAGAGGCCATGGCTCAATTGCAGTTGCGTGTCGCAGAGCTTCGCGCTTTGCAGGACGAGATCGA
>CALGJU010000041.1 GCA_937928685.1 uncultured Granulosicoccaceae bacterium | reverse complement strand
CCCTGACAATACTCCCTTTATGGTGCTTTGCATCGGCCCTCTCGCGACGAGAAGCCGTGAACCCCGTCAGGCCCGGAAGGGAGCAGCGGCAACGGTGGATTCGGGTGCCGGGATGCGGCTGGTGTAAGGTGCCACCCAATTTGCGCTAATCGCGACGCATGCGGGAATATCCGCATGTAAAATCAAGAGCCCGTGGGCTGATCATCCCGCATGATTGATCACCCCGGCTTCGGCAGTCCTTGATTACATTGGGATTATTTGTTCAAACTCGCCATTTGGCCGGGTTCCCTGAATAACGAATTTTCCAAGGTTGATTGACAAGGGTGAATAAGGTGAATGCTCTGATGAACCCGGTGACTTTGCATACAGAGTGGATTAAATGAGCTACGAAGCTCTGGCACGACGTTGGCGCCCGAGGCGTTTTGAAGACATGCTCGGTCAAGAGCACGTGTTGCGTGCTCTGACAAACGCACTCGATCAGGACCGTTTACATCACGCGTATCTGTTTACCGGCACCCGTGGTGTAGGTAAAACCACCATTGCCCGAATTTTCGCTAAAAGCCTGAATTGCGAAAAAGGTGTGAGTTCCACCCCTTGTGGCGAATGCTCAGCCTGTACTCAAGTAGACGACGGACGTTTTCTTGATCTCATTGAGGTTGATGCGGCGTCGCGAACCGGGGTCGATGATACCCGTGAGTTACTCGATAACGTCGCTTATGCACCTAGCAGTGGTCGATACAAGGTGTACCTAATAGATGAGGTGCACATGTTTTCTAAAAGCAGCTTTAACGCGCTGCTGAAAACACTTGAAGAGCCGCCGCCACACGTCAAGTTTTTACTTGCCACCACTGATCCACAGCGTCTGCCGATCACGGTATTGTCACGCTGCCTGCAGTTCAATTTGAAAGAGTTGCCTGACCAATCATTGCGACCCTATCTGTCGAGCTTGCTTGACAAAGAAAAAGTGAGCTACGAAGCACTTGCCATTGCACATGTCGCACAAGCAGCTGATGGAAGTGTGCGTGATGCGCTGAGCCTGCTTGATCAAGCCATCGCCTACGGACAGGGAAAAATAACCGCGCCAGAAGTGGAAGCCATGCTCGGCAGATTCTCGCCGTCACGTCTGTATGATGTGCTTGATGCAGTTTCTGCAGATAATGCTGAGCAAGTGTTTAAGCAGGTAGAGGAGCTGGCGGCCTATGTGCCTGACTACAGTTATGTGTTGGGTGAACTACTGGCCTTACTGCATCAGGTGGCCACGGTACAAACCATCGGCAATGCTCATCAGGGTGATGTTCATGATGAGGCTCGCTTGCAGGGCTTTGCGAAAAATATATCTCCACAAGATGTGCAGCTCTGGTATCAAATCGGCTTAACCGGTCGGCGCGATATGCCGTACGCCCCTAATCAGCGTCAGGCACTTGAAATGACACTGATTCGAATGCTTGCATTTAAACCGTTTACCGCACAGGCAAGCGCACCGGTGCCGTCGCAGCCTAAAAGTGCACAAACCGCTCCGAGCGTCGCGGCCAGTGTTTCGGTGCCGCCGCGAGAGCAAGCAGCAAAGGCTCCTGTGGCAAAAGCTCCCGTAGCCAGAACTCCTGCTGCCAGAAAGGCCCCGCCAGCAGCTCCATCTGTGCAAGCGACACAAGCTACCGCTGAGCCAGCGGTAGCGGAAGAAGAGGCAGCACCTGAGCTCCCGCCTGCTGATATCAATTGGAAGCCGTCTGACTGGGTAAAAATAGTTGAAGAACTGCCTGTCGCTGGCATGCCGTTGCAGCTTGCGCGTCACTGCGTGTTGCACTCGGCGGCAAAGGACCAGGTGCACCTTGAACTAGATCCTGAATATGACACGCTTGCTGCTCCACGATCAAAAGAGCGCTTGCGCGAGAAAATGTCAGTTTATGCAAATGGCACAGTTAATCTTAAAATTTCTATTGCATCTGAAACACCGGCCAATACACCGGCGATGCTTGAAAAGAAAGCAGAGCAAGACAGACTGGAAGCCGCGCGTACCTCAATTGCAGAAGATCCGTTGGTGGCAGAGATTGTTGCCAAGTTCGATGCCGAAGTGAGCACCGGTAGCATCAGGCCGGTCGATGATGCTGATCAGCAAGAGCCTTGATCACACAAATTTTTTACGTTTCTTTAAATAATTTATAGATTTAATTTTCTTTGTTATTGCATAGAGCAACACAAGAGGCAAGGTATGAAAGGTGGATTGGGCGCCATGATGAAACAGGCGCAAGAGATGCAGGAAAAAATGCAAAAGGCGCAAGAGGATGTCGCTAATCTTGAAGTCGAAGGTCAAGCTGGCGGCGGCCTGGTTAAGGTAGTAATGACAGGTCGACACGAGCTTCGCAAAGTTGATATAGATGCGAGCCTGATGACTGATGACAAAGACATGCTTGAAGATCTGGTCGCCGCTGCAGTCAACGATGCATCGCAAAAGCTTGAAGGAAAAACCAGAGAAATGATGGAGGGTGCTACCTCTGGTATGCAACTGCCTCCGGGAATGAAGCTGCCGTTTTAGGCGTCTGCTGAATGCTTATTCACATCAGTAATGTAGGCCGATAACATGGCGGAACCCCTTCTTGATCGGTTAGTTGATTCTTTGCGCTGCTTGCCTGGCGTTGGCCCCAAGTCGGCTCAACGTATGGCATTCCATTTGTTGCAACGCAACCGTGAGGGTGGAGCCCGGCTGGGTGAATTGTTGCGTATGTCAATGGAGCGTATCAGCCACTGCACCATCTGTCGTGACTTCACCGAGTCAGCCATATGCCGAACCTGTTCTGACAGCACGCGCGAGCAAGAGAAGCTCTGCATAGTCGAATCGCCCTCTGATCTGGCAGCACTTGAAAAGGCCACAAATTATCGCGGTCTGTATTTTGTTTTGCATGGCAAGCTGTCTCCGCTTGATGGCATAAGCCCTGAGATGCTTGGTGTGGATGCATTGTGTGATCGATTTGAGAATGGCACAGTCACTGAAGTTATCCTCGCGACAAATTCAACGGTAGAAGGTGAGGCGACTGCTCACTATGTGGGGGAACTGGCCCGTGCACGCAATCTGTCTGTGATGCGAATTGCCCATGGTGTGCCGTTGGGTGGTGAGTTGGAGTACGTTGATAGCGGAACGCTGTCGCATGCATTTGCCGGGCGTACCCGCGTGTAGCCGCCCTGGTGCTGCAAACTTTGCCGTTCTCTTAAATAAAACAATAAAGCACAGGTGATTCGCCGGGCTTTGGGTTGCGTGCTCGATGAATTTTCATGCTTGTCACGTTTTACTTCTCTTGTTTGCACTTGAGTCCCTGATTTCGTACAGGGCGCATGATTACTTGCTGAACGCTCGCTGCATTAACTCTGCGAAATGTTAAACAGCATGAATAGAGAACGGTTTGTGTCAATATTTGTGATCGGTTAGATGTCAGGGAATTCTTCTACGCTACACTCTTGTTATTCCTCGGGCGATGACCGTTCCGGAGTTTGAAGTGTTTTCGTCAATGGATTGAGAAGAAGCGACTGGAGAGTATCGTGATTAACAATATAACCGTCATTAGAAATATTACTTTTGGTGCAGTACTTTTGTTTGCTCCATTGGTTCAATCAGCAAGCATCAACCACGATGTGGCTAAGGCCTATAACGATGGTGTGGTGCGATGTGGTAATTCCGAATGCGCAAAGTACCTGTACGCCTGTTTTCGAACCTATGCGTCTACTACACTGCAGGATTTCCTTGCGTGTGGAACCCAGGCTTCTCGTTTAAACGATGATCAACTGGTGGTCGCTAACCCGAAAGGGTAGGTCAAACACTGTCGGCTGAGACGCAGGGGTAACAAAGACAAGCTCCTAGGAGCCTGTCCGAGAACTATGATCTACTGCGGTCGCGATATATTGGCCAGCTATTACGATCCTTTTCGTTAAAGAAGAATGACTATTCGCCTCTAACGATCAGAAATATCTGACTCAAAATCTCACGCCCTCGCTACGACCCTAGTTCTCGGACAAGCTCCTAGTCGTGGTGCGGGTCACGTCGAGCCCACTTGTGCTACCGATTTCATCTGCTTTGCACTAGACTGTCGGTTTTGCCGGTTTGCCATGCCTAAGCCAAAACAGCAGTACGACTTCAACAAGCTCACTAAGCGCCTGCGGCGTAATACCGCTGAGGCTATTGTTGACTACAACATGATCGAAGACGGTGACCGCGTCATGGTTTGTCTGTCTGGTGGGAAAGACTCCTACACCATGCTGGATATGTTGCTCAGTCTGCAGCGTCGAGCGCCGATCAGCTTCACCCTCACAGCCGTTAATCTCGATCAGAAGCAACCCAACTTTCCAGAGACCATTCTGCCGGCTTATTTAAAGGCACTGGGTGTGGAATACGATGTGATCGAACGAGATACCTATTCGGTAGTAAAGCGTGTGATTCCCGAGGGCAAAACCACGTGTGGTTTATGTTCAAGGTTAAGGCGCGGAACGTTGTATGGTTATGCCGAAGAGCATAACTTCAATAAAATTGCGCTGGGGCATCATCGTGACGACATCATTGAGACCTTATTTCTGAATATGTTTCATGGCGGAAGTTTGCAGGCCATGCCGCCCAAGCTTAGAAGCAATGATGGTCGGAATATTGTCATAAGACCTTTGGCGTACTGCAAAGAAAAAGATATTGAACGCTATTCAGCGCAGCGCGAATTCCCCATTATTCCGTGTGACTTGTGTGGCTCACAAGCGAATTTGCAACGCCAGAATATAAAGCAGATGCTGCAGCAGTGGGATAAAGAAAGCCCGGGTCGAATCGAATCTATCTTTACCGCAGTGACCAATGTTAAGCCTTCTCAGTTGGCTGATCGCAAGTTATTTGATTTTGCTTCTTTGGTGGTTGATAGAACCTCAGAGCCGGTGCAACAAAGTCGATCGGAGCAATCCGAGGAGCAGGTGATGAAGTGGATGCCTGTAAAAGATTTGGCAAGTGAATCTCTGGTATAGCATTTTGTATTGTCGTATATAACAGCAAGACGCGTAGATAGACTGTCGCAAGCCTTGCAGGTTATTCCAACTTGTGGTGTCGGCCGGTGATTGAAGTAACGAACGGGACCTGATCCGCTCGCTGACGCTTCGGGTTTCCTTGACGTATTTGATTTGGCGTTTCAGTAGCACGATGGGTAGGGCGTGCGGTCCACCACGTCACTGATCGAGCCGGTCATTAAGTGGTAGTAAGTTCGCAAGCTGTGGATCTGCCTCGGCCAGTTATCATGAGAGGCATAGGCAAACGTAACGGGACAATCGATTGACCAACGAACCTTCGGAAAATCCAGAATTTACGCTATCGCCAGAGCGAATGGTGAAGCAATGGATACAGCAGTGTGTTGTTGATCTTTCGCTGTGTCCGTTTGCAAGTGCGCCTTATCGTGCCGGTAAAGTTCGTATTGCGATTTGCCAGCAAGCCTCCGAGGCATGCTTTCTGGAGTTGCTTGATACTGAACTTGTCGCACTTGATGAGGATGTAGATGGTGAGGTTGAAACAACGCTTGTGGCAGCGCCCTATGCGTTGCCAGATTTTTTTGATTTCAATGAGTTTTTAGCTCGAGCTGACGCTTTGCTTGATGTGCATGATCGTCACCTGAAGCTACAAATTGCGAGTTTCCATCCACGCTATCAATTTGCAGGCGTTGCCGCCACAGATGCCGGCAACTATACCAACCGTGCGCCGTATCCGATTATTCAGTGGCTTCGTGCAGATACCGTTGCGAAAGCGGTTGAGGCGACTGATACGCTCGCCATTCCTGATAAAAATATTGAAACACTCAAAGGTATGAGTGCTGCCGAGCTGGCGTCGTTGTTTCCGTGGTCGATCAACAGTTAAGGCGGCGCTACTCGTTAGCTGCTTTTTTCAGGCGTACAGTGTTGTGATGACCGATACCGTGAGCGCCCATGACATCGAACTCTTCTGCAAAATTTTCTCTAACGGGAGTTAAAGGTGGCTTCGGTTTGTTCTTACTCTTGTTGTTAGGCGGCCACTGTGTGAGCACAACTTCTGATAGCTGAGCACTTTGTATTACCTGGCATGCTTCGTCGCCAGTCGCCGATAATACGTCAAAGCAAAGTCTGGAGTCGTGAATGACAGATTTCTCTTTTAGTTTGGTTAGTGTATCAATGTAGCTTGAATGACGAAGTGACTGAGCGTGAACCTTAACCTGCAATGGTCTGCTGGCCTCAAACTTCAGCAGGTTATAATTTTCACATAGAGTTTTATAGCCATAGCTTGATTCGGTTAGACAGTGTGAGTCGAGGGCTGCGATAAAATCACCCTGCCACAGTTGGGCGGTTGTGTATAAGTCTTCGGGAAGCTGGGTACAAAGCGCCTTTGATGAAGAAATTTCGCTTGATGGAGTCACTTCATCAAATAATACGGGCGTTGATTTTAATTGTTGTTTGAAACTATTCAGTCGCAGGTCAGTGACTACAGTGCTGCTGTTTCGGAATTCTGCTTGTAGTAGATCTAATATTTGTGACTCACAAACGGTGCGATTCGGTTGGTTCTGGCTTATAAAAATATTGAACAGGCCAGATACAGCTGCTGAAAAATAGTGGCCTATCAAGGTGTTGTCCACCTCGGCATCCACTGCTATAAGCAACTGGTCGCAGGTGTCATTCAGTAAGGGCAAGACCATAAAAGAGAATCTGTTCGATTCCGGAAACACGCTTATTTCCGGCAAATAGATCGGATCAGCACAGTGCCAAAGATCGCTGACCACAGAGGTCAATGCCTGGTGTAAAGCCAGAGTGTCTGCACATTGCTGTTCTGTGTGTGCAGACGATGAGGTGGCGACAATATGGAGTGTATTGCGATCACAGAGGTACACCGTGTCAGACTCAAGCGCGTGGCGCAGGTGATGGCAAAATCGAGTGCGTGAGTCTGTAGTTTCGGCACTCAATGTCGAGCTGGAGGCGTGTGTTTCGGTATCACACAGGCGCAGAAGCAGGTCGTCAAACTGATCAGTCAATCCCGATGCGGGAGGTAAATCTGCAATGGTCAATTGGCCCGGAACACCCAATTGGCCGGGTGATGTGCTTGGAACGGTAAGGCGAGTCATGTCTTGTCTGCGGTGCGCACGAGCTTGTCACCGTTCAATTATTGCGCCACGCGGGCCGCTGATAGTGATCAGCCCGGGTGTGACGCGCTATATCTGGAGGTATGTATCGCCTTCTCTGCATCAGGTAAGTGCGGTGGCAGTGTGACTCAGCTCACGTATTTTTTGGATTGTTTTTGCTGATTCAGTGTCCGGAACAACATGCTGATCAGCAAGTACACCACCGCGGCCAGCAGTGCCCAGGTGGCACCAATGGCGTAAAAAATATCCGGCGCTTTCATTAGCGTTGTCATCAGGGAATCCTGGTAGTAGAAAAACCATTGATGATCATCCGGGAATACTGCTTCGTGTAATCCCTTAAAAACCTCCTGTGGACCAATTACGGCAATGGTTATTGTCATCAGCAGTGCGATAACAAGCAGGGTAAGCAGGGAGGCGCTAAGCTTTGGCAGAGAGAAGTTGCCCACCAGCGCCAGTGCGATCAATACAATCAGTAGCACAGCGGCACCCCAGCCGATGGGTTCGAGTATATCGATCAGATTCGCGACATCTTCCAAGTGAGTGGCTTCAGCATCAGTGAGCAAAAGTTGGGGTTTCGTTTTCGGGTGCGCCTGATAGCTAAGTGTTCGTAATCCCTCACCGCTGTTGTTGACCGCGTGACCGATAGAGCGAAACAGCGCTGTGCGTTGTTCCCGGGTGGTTTTTTCAAAGCCGGATTTGCCGGTACGATTCTGCGGTGCGAATTTTGAAATGTGGCTGTTTATAGATAGCTGTGAATACCAGAAGTCATACCCATAGTTGACAGTGTGCAATAACTTCCAGGCGATCAGCAAAGCGACAGCAAAACAGCAAAGAATCGTTAGAGTGCGGTGCAGCGTCTTCAAGCTTGGTTCTCACAGCGAGGCACAACAAGCCTCTTCGGTAAAATGTGGTCGTAAATCGGCACTATCGCGTAGACTAACACTTCAAGGTAAATGTGTGACGATATTGAGTTTATACTGCAACAAGCGTTGCGAAATTTACTTATCTGTAAACTATCACTGCGAGTAAGCCAGTTGCGCACGAAACGCAGAGATACCTAGTATTAAAAAATATGCAGAATAACGACAAGAGACACCGCTTCATACTGGAAAAAGCCAACGTTAGAGGGGTA
>CALGJU010000040.1 GCA_937928685.1 uncultured Granulosicoccaceae bacterium | reverse complement strand
TTTTCGTATGAAACATGGGTGATTCCGCATCGCCAGGTACCGATGATTACTGATCTTAATGATGAAGAGCTTGAAGATCTTGCGGGAGTGTACCAACGGCAAGCCAAACGATATGACATTCTGTTTCAACGTCCGGCGCCTAACATCACGCTTATACACAATGCCCCTTGTGATGAGCACGAAGATAACAAGCACTGGCATTTTCATATCGCTATGCAGCCACCTTTGCGTGATCTGGAAAAGGTCAAGTATCTGGCTGGTGCTGAGGCGGGAAGTAACAATATTGTTAATCCACTGCAGCCGGAACACGCAGCGGAACAGCTGCGCAACTGTGTAATAGACTTATGAAACTCGGTGTTTGCTATTACCCCGAACACTGGCCTGAAGCTCAATGGCCGGATGATGCAAAACGAATGCGTGCACTGGGAATCAGTGTGGTGCGGGTCGGTGAGTTCGCCTGGAGCCGGCTGGAACCCTCACGTGATCAATTTAATTTTGACTGGTTGCACCGCGCGCTTGATGTGTTGCATGCTGAAGGGCTTGAAGTCGTACTAGGGACGCCCACGGCAACTCCACCGAAATGGTTGATAGATGAACAGCCATCAATATTGGCCATTGATGAACAGGGCAACGCCAGGGGCTTTGGTTCACGCAGGCACTATTGTTTTTCATCTGCTGTGTATCGTCATGAGTGTGATCGAATCGTTGAAAAGGTGGTGCTTGAGTTCGGTAGTCACCCGGCGATATCTACATGGCAGACTGATAACGAATATGGCTGCCACAGTACGATCGTTAGCTACTCTGCAGATGCCTTAGTGGCATTTAAACTATGGTGTAAAGCACGCTATAGCACTATAGAAAATTTGAACGCGCTGTGGGGCAATGTGTTTTGGAGTATGGAGTACACAAGCTTTGAGCAAATACCGTTACCCATGCAGGCGGTTACGGAGCTCAATCCGGCACACAGGTTGGCCTTCTGGCGGTTCTCATCTGATCAAGTGGCATCATTTAATCGTTTGCAGGTAGCGCTGATAAGAAAGCACTCCCCCGGTCGTGATGTCATGCACAACTACATGGGTAACTTCACAGAGTTTGATCATTACACCACCGGTGCTGATCTGGAAATTGCTGCATGGGATAACTACCCGTTAGGCTTTCTTGATCGCGATGGTATTAACGAAGATGATTTAAAAAAGTGGTATCGCACGGGGCACCCGGATTCATCGTCTTTTCATCATGATCTGTATCGTGGTGTAGGGCGTTTGTGGGTAATAGAACAGCAGCCCGGGCCGGTTAACTGGGCGCCACACAATCCTGCGCCGTTATCCGGAATGGTTCGATTATGGGCGTTGGAAGCATTGGCTCATGGTGCTGAACTGATGTCGTGGTTCAGGTGGCGGCAGTTGCCAGCGGCACAGGAGCAAATGCACACTGGTTTGTTACTGCCGGATGGCACGGAGGATGAGGCAGCGCAAGAGGTCAGAGCGTTATGCGCTGATTTGCAGGTGCTTGAAACCGCGGGGGTATCGGCTACATCGAACACGCGAGCGCCGGTGGCAATGATATTTGACTATGCGGGTGATCAAATGCTTCGTATACAACCGCAGGGAGTTAACTACGGTCCACTTGAATGGGTGCAGGAGGTTTATACCGCGATAAGAAGGTGTGGGGTTGATGTAGATATCATCAGTCCGCAGGCTGACTTAAATGATTATCAGCTTGTGGTGTTATCAAACAGTGTCTCTGTCGAGCCTGCGTTGCAAAGTAATCTTAAAGAATATTCAGGTCATGTTTTGGTTGGCCCCCGATGTGGAAGCAAAACAGAAGAATATTCAATACCCGAAATTTTACCTCCTGGTGCATTGCAGGGTTTGCTGCCGATCAAAGTGAGTCGCGTGGAGTCGCTACCGGACTTTGCACGGCTCACGACCTCCAACGGATATACCGCAGTCAGGTGGCGTGAAAAGGTAGCGAGCGATCTAGTTGCAACTGCACACTTCGATGATGGTTGGGGGTTTCACTATAGTAGTGCTAACACCCACTATCTTAATGCTTGTCTAGAATCAGAGTCACTGCTGCGTTTTATCGAAGAAAGGCTGCACGATGCTGAGATCGATACTGTGCATTGCAGTGAAGGTTTGCGTGTACGCTGTGTTGGCGAGTTCGTTTTCGCATTTAACTACGGACCAGAAACAGCACAGCTGGACAGCCAGAGTGACTTTGTACTGGGGGGCGCACAGCTGGCGCCTGCAGAAGTTGCAGTCTGGCGTTTAAAATTGTCCTGAGCAAAAGAGCTCAGGGTAATGGTTTTGGTTTAGCTGTGGCTTTAGCAAGCGAAGCGGTAGCGAATATAGCGCTAGCGAATTCGAAGTGTGCTTTCAGGGTCAAACAAGAAGGCGCGACCCGCGTCGAACCGTGCAGTAAACTCACCTTTGGCATCGGAGAGCTGCTGCTCTTCGATGGATATCGTCAGCGGTGTTTCGCTTTCCGGATTGGCGTAGCCAAATGATGATCCGCCCAGGCTTTCAATGACTTCGATGTTGGTTTGCAAGGCGGCGCTGCCAGTGGAACTAAAGTGTTCCGGACGTATGCCTACAAGTACTCTGCTACCAGGTGACAACTGTGTTTCAGAGTGCACTTCGAATGCATCACTTGTGTATTCCGTCAGTTGTAGTGCACCGTTGGTGGTCACCTCAGCTTGTAGAAAATTCATCTGTGGTGATCCGATAAACCCGCCAACAAAGACGTTGTCCGGATCATTATACAAATGCATTGGTGCGCCGGCCTGCTCAACTTTACCGGCACGGAGCACGACGATTTTATCGGCCAGAGTCATTGCCTCGACCTGATCATGGGTGACGTAGACCATTGTTGCACCGAGATCATTGTGTAGCTTTGCGATTTCCAGGCGCATGCGTACGCGCAATTCGGCATCAAGGTTGGATAATGGTTCGTCAAATAAAAATACTTTTGGTTCACGAACGATGGAGCGTCCAATCGCCACCCGTTGCCGTTGCCCGCCAGACAGCGCTTTTGGTTTGCGGTCGAGTAGCGGTTCAAGGTGGAGAATTTTTGCCGCTTTTTGTACTCGTTCTTCAACCAGACTTTCATCATGGCCGGTCATCTTGAGGCCGAAGCCCATGTTCTCTTTGACGGTCATGTGTGGATAGAGTGCATAGGACTGGAACACCATGGCAATACCACGGTCTGCGGCTTCAACGTCTGTTACATCTTGCTTGTCGATGTGAATTGAGCCACCTGAGGCATCTTCGAGCCCGGCAATCAATCGAAGCAGGGTGGATTTGCCACAACCGGATGGCCCGACGAATACTGTAAATTCGCCGGATTCTATTGATAAGTCAACGCCATGAATGACGTCAATTTTGCCAAATGACTTCTTCAGAGATTTCAGTTCTACATCTGCCAAAGGGAGAGCCTCACGCGATAAGTTGATTTGTATTTGTCATAGTACAACGGCGATGCTGTGCTCATGGTACCTGTGTTTTTCTGTTATTTTCAATTATTGCTGAGCGACGTCGTTTTCAAGGGTGGTGTTAAAGGAAGATGTGTACTGGAACCCCCCATGTCGCTACACACTTCGTAAATGGCACTTCCCGTTCAAATCAGGAATGTTATGATCACGGATCAGCAGTGACTATTTTATGCAGGCCGACAACCGGTCTGGGTCTTGATTAAAACGGAGATTTCATCGAATGAAATGTAAACTCAACTTTTCAATAGCAAGCATTGCAGCGGCAGTCCTTATGTCGACGTCTGCCATGGCGAGCGATCTGATCATTACCTTTGATGATCTGAACCCCGATAAAAAAGCGGCCTATGATGCAGCGGTTGAAGCTTTCAAAAAAGCCAACCCTGATATCAACGTAACAGCCAACAATGGTGATCGCGAGGCACATAAAGGCTCAATTCGTAACGCGCTTCAAAATGATTCTCCGGATGTTATCACCTGGTACCCGGGCAACCGTATGGGTCCTTTTGTTGATGCTGGTCTGTTTATGGATATCTCTGATCTGTGGGCTTCTGATGAGAGTCTTTCAAGCAACTTCAACGCAATCAAACCCACCATGACCCGTGATGGCAAGCAGTGGGGCGTTCCTTACTCTTACTACCAGTGGGGCGTGTACTATCGTAAAGACATCTATGACAAGCTGGGCCTTAGTGAGCCAAAAACCTGGGACGAGCTTCTTGGTAACTGCGATGTGATGAAGGAAGCAGGGGTAACCCCTTTCACTATCGGTACTAAGTTCCTATGGACTGCGGCTGGTGTTTTTGATTACCTGAACCTTCGAACCAACGGCTACGATGTTCACAACGACCTGACTGCCGGCAAGATCAAATACACTGATGATCGCATTCGCGCTACGTTTGCGAACTGGGAAGTCATGCTTGATCGTTGTTCATTCGTCAGTACTCACGCCACTATGTCATGGCAGGATGCGATTGCACCGTTCGCTAACGGCGATGCGGCAATGTATGTAATGGGTAACTTCTCTGTTGGTCAATACAAAGATGCCGGTCTGAAAGATGAGCAGATCGATTTCTTCCAGTTTCCTGAAATTACTGCCGGTCTTCCGCGTGCTGAAGAAGCCCCTGCTGACGCATTCTTTATTCCTGCAAAAGCCAAGAACGTAGAAAACGCGAAGAAGTTTCTTTCATTCGTAGCATCCGCTGAAGTTCAAGGTGAGTGGAACAAGTCTATTGGCCAACTTCCGCCTAATGCTGCAGCAGAAATCAACACTGAAGATAAGTTCATCGTTGAAGGCATGGAAACATTGTCAACCGCGGCAGGACTTGCACAGTTCTATGATCGTGATGCACCAGCTGCGATGGCCAAAGAAGGCATGCAGGGCTTTCAGCGTTTCATGTTAGATCCGTCAACACTGGACGAAGTACTTGAGAACCTCGATAAAGTACAAGCTGAAGTATATAAGTAAGTAGTTTAAAAGCCGGCTGCTCGCAGTCGGCTTTTTTTGTTTTGCTCCAGGTTTTATATTCCCATCCGTTGTATCCGCTTCGGAGAACGCAGTGATAAGCACCGCAACCGTACCGACTGATCGATTCGCTACCTCTACAGGGCGGGCGATAATAGCTGGTGTTATTCTGGCTTTGTGTCTGGTCGCGCTGAGTTTTATAAGCACCAATCTCGTTCAAGAGTTGTTTGGCTACTCGCAAAATATCAAAGCGCGAGAGCCAACATTCTTTATACGCATGGGCTTGCTCATTGGGGCAATCGCCGCAGCATTTGTTCTGATCACCAGTCTGTCATATTACAAGCGAAATAAAGTCGCAGTTGCGCCTTGGATGTTTCTTTCGATTGGGTTGGTGTTCTTCATGATCTACGTGATCGTGCCGATCTTCCAGTCAATCTCCTATTCGTTTACCCGTTGGAATGGTCTCTATGACATCAACGGTATATGGACAGGTGAGTGGGTGGGTTTAAATAACTATAAATTATTACTGAACGATCCGAATTTTTATACCTCTCTTTGGAACAATCTTTTGTGGTTGCTGCTATTTATGTTGGCGGTTCCCATCGGTTTATTCATTGCCTTGTTTTTGAATCAAACTGTACGCGGTATCCGGATTTATAAGTCGCTTTTTTTCTTTCCGTTTGTGATATCACAAGTGGTAGTGGGTTTGATATTTACCTGGGCATATAACCCGGAGTTTGGACTCTTAAGTGAAGTGTGGAGTTGGTTTTTTTGTGAAACTAAAACTAATATTATGGGTAACCTCACCAGGGTTTGTTCTCCGGAACCGCCTTCTATTCTTGGTGATGAGACCATGGCAACGTACGGGATTATTGCCGCAGGCCTATGGCCGCAAATTGCCTACTGCATGATTTTATATCTCACCGGCTTGAATAATATTTCTTCAGATCAAATAGAGGCCGGTCGTCTCGATGGCGCTAAGGGTTGGAAAATGCTACGTCATGTGGTGCTTCCGCAGCTTAAGCCGGCAACGTTTATCGCAATAGTGGTGACAGTCATCGGGGCGCTTCGATCATTTGATATGATCGCGACCATGACGCAGGGTGGGCCTTACGGATCAAGTAACGTGCTGGCTTACTACATGTACGATCAGGCTGTCGGTGAGGGGGTCGGGCGTTATGGCTACGGATCTGCCATTGCCACGGTGCTGTTTTTAATTATGTTGGTATACATTAGCTACTTCTTGTGGCGGATGTACCAGGACGAACTGGAGGCCAGATAAATGTTTCCGAGTCCAATTGAGAAATCATCAGCAGGCCTTCGGCTGGCTTACAAGCTGTTGTTGCCGGTAGCTTTGTTTCTGTGGCTGCTGCCCTTACTGGCCATTTTTATGACGTCTATTCGACCAGCGTCTGATATTGCCACAGGTAACGTATTTGGTATCCCCAGCTCTTTTCAATTACTTCAGAACTACGGTGAGGTCTTTGCCAAAACCGATGCGTTGCAGTACTTGCTCAACACGTTAATGATCGCCGTCCCGACAACAATAATTTCGGTGGCTCTGGCCTGTCTTACAGGTTATGCCCTGGCTATTTATAAGTTTAAGTGGGCATTGCCGCTGTTCTTTTTGTTTGTTGCCGGAAACTTTGTACCGTTTCAAATCTTAATGTTGCCTGTTGTCGATATGTCGAATCGACTCGAAATCATTAATACGGTACCTGGATTGGTGATGTTTCATGCCGCATTTCAAACGGGCTTCTGCACCTTGTTTATGCGAAATTTTATAAAAGCATTGCCGTTTGAGTTAATAGAGTCAGCAAGGCTTGAAGGGGTTGATGAGTTTAAAATATTTTGGCATCTGGTATTGCCGTTGGTGAAACCTGCGGTGGCAGCACTTTGTGTATTGATCTTCACTTTTATCTGGAATGATTTCTTCTGGGCCTCGGTACTGATTCGTGACGATTCCAACCTGCC
>CALGJU010000039.1 GCA_937928685.1 uncultured Granulosicoccaceae bacterium | reverse complement strand
CTGCAACGAATTTGGTGTGCACTTTGATTAATCGCCCCTGCGGGAGCTCGGCATTTGGCTTGCCACTGCGTTGAAGCTCTTGAAATGAGAATAACTATTGCCTGCAAGCTTAGCCTTGTTGCAAACCAAATGACGAACTCTCAAATGCACACTCTATTTGGTCCAGTACACTAGCAATTTTCTTCTTTACTATTACCGCTTGTGACTATTACCGCTTGTGCGTTCAACAATATAACGATGCATCTGCTCCAGCGTGGAAAAATTCTCCAGCACGATGTCTTCCGGCGGGATTGTGATACCACACTCCTGCTCCAGGTACCCGGCAAGCTTCATCACATTGATTGAATCAAGCACCCCCGAAATCAGCAGATCCTGATCATCTTCCAATACATCTGTGCTACCTTCCAGCAGTGTCGTAGTTACATATTGCTTGATTGAGTTGATGGTTATCATTTTATAGCTCTAGTAAATTCGCAACAATCTAGCCATCAGATTGAATATAGGTTTTTGCTAATAGTAGCCTGTCTACCTTACCGCTACTGGTATGCGGCATCGTGTCAAGTATCACCAAATCCCGTGGTACAGCATAGGGCGGTAACTTTTTACGCATATGGCCAATCAAGATCTGCCGAGTACTTTCACTTTCAGCGCGTAACTTCACCGCCACGATTATCGACTGACTGCTATGTTCATCCGGTACAACAAACGCCGCTACTTCAACGGTATCGTCGTGATTGCCCAATACAGCCTCAATCTCATCCAGCTCTACACGATGGCCTCGCGTTTTTACCATTCTATCCATACGACCGATAAAGCGCAGATCTCCGTCGTCATCTTGCAATACCCGGTCACCGGTTCGAAAATACACTGTTGAAAACGGCCCTAGTCCGTCCCTCAAGAGAAAAGCGGATTTATTAAGCTCCGGTCTGTTCCAGTAACCACGAGTCAGCGTAGAGCTCCTGATACAGAGCTCTCCTGACACACCACGGTCACAGATATTTCCATCGCTATCAACAATGACCCCTTCTGAGTTTAAAGACACTCGCCCAATCGGTAACGGCTCGTCCCCATCTGGCAACGGCCTGGGAATATCGTAACAAGTGCACGAGGGGGCTTCTGCTGGCCCATATACATTAGTAAATCGTGTATCAGGTAACGCAGACATGATCTGACGCAGTTGTCTGGGAGGATAGGGCTCCCCACCAAACAACACCCATCGTAAAGACGAGAGGTCTCTCGTATCCATCGCACCATGAGCGACCATGGTAATCAGGGTATAGGGCACAGTAAAAACTGCCGTAATACGCTCACTTTGTATTAGCCCGGTCCAACTTGCAGGAAATTTCGTCACCGCCTCAGGCACCAGAACAACAGTTGCCCCTGCCCTGAGCGTTGAGAAAAAATCGAAAATACTAAGATCAAAGTGCAGCGGCGCATGACTGGCTACGCGGTCCATCGATGTTAACTGCACATGATCTTTCCCCCAGTTCGCATAGCAAATGCTGCCACTGTGGGTATGCATCATTCCTTTTGGCTCACCGGTCGACCCAGAGGTATACATAATATACCCAAGGTATTGGTCGGTGATAATAACCTCTGGCATAGTATCGGGTTGCTCAGAGACCATTTCGCTGGTGATTGTACCGAACCTGAGCGACTTGCTAACCCCGGCAATGGTTAAGTCATCTCTACCGTCTAACTGCTCGACCGTTGCACACAGTGAATCCGAGGTAATCAGAACATCAATACCACAGTCGTCTACTATGAAGCCCAGACGCTCAGCCGGCATGAACGGATCGAGCGGCACAAACGCAGCACCCGCTTTTAATATGGCGTAGATTGCCACACCTAACTCAAAGCTCTTATGCAGAAATAAACCAACTCTGTCCTGCGGCTTCACACCTGCCTTCACCAAGGCATGCGCCAATCGATTGCTTTGAACATTGAGATCCAGATAGGACATCTCGACGCCTTGCAGGCTTAGTGCAGGATGATCGGGTGTTACCTCGGCATAGTGCTGTAGAGGCGAGTGAATTAAAAATCCCTTCATTTAACTGTCTCTCGATAGAATGAAACAAATACCCATGAGCAATTCAATACTCAAACCCCTAACATTCCCGCTATGATATTGCGTTGTATATCTACTGTACCCCCGTATAACGTAGCACCAAGTGCATCCCGTGACTGACGCTCAAGCTCGGTTTCGGTGAGATAACCTGATCCACCGTGAATAGCAATGGCGTCGCTGCAAGTGGCCACAAAGGCTTCACTAATATGCGTTTTTGCCATCGCAGCCTCCGTAACACTCTGCTTTCCTGAATCAAGCAACCATGCGGTTTTGTACAAAAGCAATCGTGATGTCTCCAGCCTGATTTGCATATTGGCAATTCGATGCGAAATTGATTGATATTTTCCAATCGACTGGCCGGACCGCGTTCGTTGCTTTGAAAACGCTATCGATTGATCGATTATCCTTTGCATCGCGCCAAGCTGCGGGGCGAGCACAAGGCTACGCTCCCAACTTTGCGAGTAATTAAATATACTGCAACCGGAACCTTCAGCACCGAGTAAGCACGCCACAGGAATCCGACAGTTATCGAGCGTGATATTCCCAAACGGTACTGTACGCAATCCCATTTTCGGAATGTTATCCGACAGGCTCAAGCCTTCTGTTTTCGTATCAACTAAAAATGATGAAAGGCCCCATTGACCAGCGTCAGGGTTGGTTACTGCAAATATAATGGCAACGTCGGCGACCGGTGCAAGTGTGATCATGCACTTTTCACCATTAAGAATATACGAGTCACCATCCCGTTGTGCTGTCGTACTTAAAGCGAAGGCATCAGAGCCACTACCACTTTCTGTAATAGCGAACGCACCCATGACAGCACCTTTCATTAAACCCGGTATATAGCGTTCAATTTGATCTACTTTGCCAAATTGAAGAATGGGTTTCTGAACACTCCAAAGCTGCGCACCAAGCGCAAAGGTTAATCCGTTGTCGTGACACCCATGTCCCATTGCCTCCAAGAGGTAACTTGTCGCAAGTGCCGTGCGTCCGTCTCCACCACAATCCCTGGGCATGAACCAACTAAGCACTCCCTGTTCAGCACTACGCTTCCACAGATCCGCGGGAAAAACATTACCGAGATCGCGTTCAATTACATCACCATTTAGCACCGCACCTGCAAAGTCCTTCGTTTGCTGATACTTTGCATTCTCTTCGGCGCTTCTGGAGAAATCCACTAGCAACTCCTTCGAGTTGCGCTGTCAGAAAAAACTGACACATAAATCAGCAATGGGCTCAAAAAACAATGTCGCTTACTTAAATTCATTCCAGTGAATCCAAAAACTCGTCAAGGTCTGTCTGATTCATATCAATATCTGGAAAGTTAGACGTGGCATTGGCGATCGACTCACTAGACTGCACTGATCGACTGTCACATAGCTCTTGCATGTAAGACACAAAAGCTCGTGTCAGCTGCTCCTTTGACTCTACGCTCATACATGTGGATGACAAGGACCACAAGACATTCAATTGCCCATTGTCAAAGGAGGCATTAATTTCCACATTGTGTGCTCGCAGATTATTGCTTGAACGCAGGCCTTCTGTTGCCATCGGCAATGCTGTAAAGAATGAATTTTTCCTTTCAGTGGAGCCGCCGAGAAAATTCACTAACACCCGCCCGTTATTCCCAAACGGCGAAGGCATACCTTCAGAAAGCGCTCCATACAACAGAAACTTACTGTTCACTTGCTTTTGTTGCTCTATTTGCTGGCGCACACGACTGATAAATTTCATCGACAACGTGTTGGCGGTATCTCCTATGGTGAGGTCAACCGGGTAGAAAGCACTATACCAACCAACAGAGTTTGCGTTATCAACATTATCACCAAGCAAGTCTCTACCGTGACCTTCTATATCAACTGCAAGTGTATCAACCAAAAACGCGTGCTTCCAGGCAACCGCCAACGCGGCTATTAACAAAGACGATATATCACAATCGTGCCTGTCAGCAATACCTTGCATTATAGAGGCGCTGGCAAAATCAAGTTTCTGCTCAATACTCACCACATTACTTTCAGTCGCCTTCACTGTCGTGTAAATCGGAGACTGCTCTCCATGCCTGTTCGATTGCTGTAGCACCTGGCTGGCATGTTCAGCCCGCTTTTTTGACTCCACCTCGCAGGCTAGCGCCCAGGCTCGCATAGACAAGCCGGAAAATGCATCCATTGAGTAATCGTCTGTACTGTAAATTCTCTCAATTTCTTCCAGCAATGTTTGAATAGATAGTTGATCAATAATGAGATGGTGTGCAACCCAAACTAACTCAGTAGCACTACCCGCCTGCTCCCCCACTATTGCGAACCTAATCATCCAGCCATTCCGAAGCGAGAATGCCTCACCGCACTCAGCCAGAAAAGAATCCAAGTGATCGCCCTGAGCCACAGGCGATAATTTACAAAGGCCTGACGGGGCTTCGCTCTCCGGGTAAAAACAAGACCATTGGCCGTCACGCTGATGAAATTGAGCCCCTAACTCAGAATGCCTGGCAAGGCAGCACTCAATGGCTTTTTGTAATCTGACAGTATCAGTAGACTCAGCCAACGCCAACCTACCGCCGATATTCCAGCGAGCCGCCTGAGGGTGCTCGATACCGAAGAACCACTTTTGAATTGGCGTTAACGGCGATTCACCAAATGGTGAAGGGGCTTCAACACTAAGCTCGGCATCACCCACAGCAGCGGATACGAGAGATTGTAAATCCGACTCTACCGCAACTGACGCCACGCTGATATTAACACCTGCCTCACGTGCCCTGGAAACAAGTCTGATAGCGGTTATTGAATCACCGCCTAATTCAAAAAAATTATCAGTCGGCAGAATGCCTTCGAAATCCAGTAATGACTCCAGTATTTCAATAAGCGTATTAAGCTGCCGGCTATATTGTTGTTGATTCTGGCCTATCACAGGCAGGTCGGATTGGGCGGCCTCTGTACGGTTAAGCTGCAACCTCGGCAGCTTGCTTTGATCAACCTTGCCATTAGAAAGCCGCGGCAGCTGCTCTAGTTGAATAAACTTAGTGGGATGCATATGTTTCGGCAACGAAGCCTCGACGCGCTGCCGCAGTACACTCTCAGCATTCGCATTCTGCTTAACATCACTAGTGTAGTACGCTACTAAATGATCAATACCTCGACCTAATTCGAGTTGCTCGATGAGATAGTCTTTTCCAGACTGCGACAAGGCATGGACCCTTTCTTTATAGTCCATTACTTAACCACCTTGATCACTAACATTTGCTTAACCCATAGCGCGTCACGTGTCGTTTCCGGTATATCCAGGTCTCGCACAACAGAAAGGCTAAAGCCACTGAAATAGGTAAACAACGCTCTCTGGTGAGCACGACTCAGCGAATCAAATTCATTGGTCAGGTATGTCAGCGCCCCGCCAGGCTTTAACAATCGATGGGCAACCTCTAAAAAATGTGCTGCAAAAGTGACGTCCTTGACCACCGTTTCCACGAACTCTTCATCGCTGAGCGGATAGGTGTGGAAGAGAATACTGTCGTATGTACCTAGCTGATCAAGGCAGTCCTGCCACATTGAGTGGATCAACCGGACATCACGGTTCGGATATTTTTCCTTCCATACGGCGAACTCATTGGCGATGGTATCGTTGCACTCGATAATCGTGTGTGAAGCAGGATGAAGCTCTTGTATAAACTCCGAAGCAATACCACGGCCCATTCCAACCTCCAGTACGTCCGCACCGGGCACTACTACCGCTTCTGCCATCGTTTTCATTATTGGAATCTGCCAATCCTCCATAATGTCAGCATCGTCTAGAGAGCCTTTTGCACGATCAAGATCAATTACCTGATCACTTCCCCTAACCATTTGAGATGCAATCGCATCGAGCTCCAACAACTCCTCATACGCCTCCTTTACTGTTCTGTTCAGGAACCAGTTGCGTTGCGCATCACGCGGTGTACCCAGAAACTGATCGTCTTTTATTGTAAGGCTTAATTCAAACTGGCGATGCCGTTTATATCGCTTAGTCACGATGAAACCACCCCGCCCGTGGCACTCTCTTCCTCAGCATTCGACAACAATGTTTCGGCAATATTGTTTGGAAGCTGCATTAGTGCAGTACTAAGTTCAGCATCCAGATCACACCCTCCCTTTAGTTGCTGAACAACAACCAGCGCTTCGTTAACGACATCAAGCTCCATTATTGTATTTTCAATTTCAGCCGGCTCTACACGATACCCGCGAATCTTAAATTGCCGATCTTTACGACCAGCGTACATCAACAGCCCTTGCCCATTTATATAGCCAAGATCACCAGTGTGGTATGACAGTTGATTAGATGCTTTGCCGAACTGTTGCCTAAAATTTGATATTGGCTGGTTTGAATCGCCCTTGTAGTAGCCACGACTCACGCCCGGGCCGGAAACAACAATTTCACCGATCGCGCAAGGCGGACAATAATTTCCGCGCTCATCTACAATAACTACCTGTGTTCCGGGAATTGCCCTCCCTATAGGCACCACACCAAAATCATCTCTCTTTAACTGATGCACCGCACACCATACCGTAGCCTCCGTCGGACCATACTCGTTGAACAAGTGTGCTTGTGGAAGTTTGTTGAAATGTTGCCTGACCACACTGCTGCGGCACACTTCGCCTGCAACAATAACCGTCTCTAAAGTATTGAGCTGATCAGAGGGTGCGTGCTCCAGAAGGACCGAATACAAAGACGGCAAACAAAGTGTATGAGTTACCTCGTGCTGCTTGATTATACTAGCTAAGATCTCGAGATCTTTTTCATCACCGGGCTGTGGAAGCACAAGCGTCCCGCCACTACACAGGGACCAATAGATACCCGCCACTGAACTATCAAATGATATCGCGGACAACAAGAGAAAATTGCACGGCGAATCACCATAGTAATCCAGGCGTGCAGCAATAGATGATGCCAAATTCTGATGCGAAACTTGAACACCTTTCGGCACACCGGTACTGCCAGAGGTAAACATCACATAGGCAAGAGAAGAAGCCTCTTGCAAACCTGAATAAAACTCTGTAGGCAGTTGCCAGGCGTCTTCAACGCTCAAAAGATCAACGCCTTCAATATCAAGTTGCAACGCGTCAGCAGCATGTAATATACAACGAACATCTGCGATATCTACCAATTCCCGGGTGCGGCAGAAGGGGGCATCTACATCAAGTGGGATATAGTGGCGTCCACTTTTAAGGATGCCAACCATACCAATAATCTGCGTAATACCGCGCGCTATAAACAAGCCTATTGATCCCTGGTTACTCGCATCCCCCAGTTGAATCAGTCGCGCGATTTGGTCAGACTTGCTATCAAGCTCACGATAACTAATTGACTCATCACCACAGACAATTGCAGTCGAATCAGGGTAACTACGCGCCACTGTAGAGATCCATTGGTGTACAAGTGGATTTTCAACACCATATTCAATTACCGCTGGCTCGGGAATAGTTTTTCTATAGGTCAAACAATCCGCTATCGTAGTATTTTCCCCTGCAACTAAATACTTCAACTGATCAAGAAAATAATCAAGCATTTGTTGAGCAGTATGGACGGAGTACTTATCATCATCAAAGACAAGCTTCAATTCAGGCACTTGGCCAGGATATGCCAACAAGGCAAGCGGGTAATTACTATGGGTTGAATAGCTAACATCAGAGATTCTTAGTGCGTTGCTTTCATCACTTATAGATATGTCATTCGGGTGACTTTCAATAACCACAATACTCTCAAATGCAGAATTCCCATCAGCAGTGTCTATCCATTGTGTTAACTTCGTAAGGGGAAGACCATCGTATTGCTGGCTAGCACTTAATTTTATCTGTAAGGATTTCAGAAAACTGTCAATAGCTTCATCACTATCCAGCTGAAGTAACAATGGCACTGTTGACAAAAACAGGCCGACTATATTTTCACTGTCACTAAGATCCGGATGGCGCCCGGAAACCGTCGTTCCAAATAACGGCAAATTTGTATCAGCATAGGCTGCCACGGTAAAACCCCAGGCCGCATGAACCACAGTGCTAAGCGTTACACCTAGGTTCTGACAATACTGCGTTAGTAACAACGCTGTTTTTCTATCCAGCTGAGAATTTACAGTGCTGACGATAGATCTCGACTTCGAATACGGTGCAGGCGGCACATTCATCGGCGTAGCGCATGCTCCCGACAGCGCCTCACGCCACCATTGCTCGGCCATTTCATTATCGCGAGCGGAACGCCATGCAATATATTTCTCATAGCCGGGCGCTGGACTGGCCGGTGGGCTATCAGAATAGAACGCAAATACATCTTGCAATATCAGAGGCGTGGACCAACCATCTGCAATCAGGTGATGGATACTCCAAAGCATCTGCCAACAATCATCAGATGTACGAAGCATACTCCAACGCATCAAAGGCGCATCACAGGGATCAACTCCTTCCGAGGTTTCCAGCTGCATAACAGCGGCAAGCGCCTCATGTTTTTCATCGACAGGTAAACCCCGTAGATCTGACACATCCCAGAGCTGATCAATCTGCTTGTGAACGATCTGCAGTGGCGCATCAAGACCGTCCCATAGAAAAGAGACCCGCAGCGCCTCATGGCGTTGACACACGGCCTGCCAGGCGTTTTTCCATCGAACAAGATCTAAAGACCCTTCGATTGAAAAAGTAATATGTGATACATATACCTGCTTGTTATTGGCTTCCAGACAGTGATACAGCATTCCCTCCTGAACCGCGGATAGAGGAAAAGCGTTGTCGATACTATCTAAATTCACGTGGCAACTATCCCTGCTCGCTGTAAAAACCAAAACGATGCAATACCAATAGATACCACTGACACCGGTACAACGATGTATTTTTGATAACCGGATGATTTCCGGAGTAAAAATAAAATCGGAAAAACAATAACGACAATCGCAAGCTGACCTAATTCCACACCCACATTAAACATCACCAAAATGCGTTCAAGCAAAACGGTGCGGAAGTGTAAATCCCCCATCACGCTGGCGAATCCAAAGCCGTGAAAAAGACCAAAAAGAAATACTAATAACCATGCATGCGCATTAATGACCGGTTTCAGGTTATTCAGTGCTATGGCAATAATTGATAATGCGATGACACTTTCAACAAAAATAATATTGACACTGATTAACTGAAGCGCCGCTAGTGACAACGTTATCGAATGAGCGATTGTGAACAAGGTAATTATCTTAAAGGTATTAATCAAAGCAGGCTTAAAACCAGAGAGCGGCTCCCACCCGTGTGCACCAGCGCGCAATACGGTTGTTAAAAGCAGAACGATAATAAATAGCACATGATCAAGCCCGTACCAAATGTGCAACACTCCCTGCCAAAGGAATTCCTTCCAGTTGAGTACTGTCGGCGGGTTTGCAAGATCAAGCAATGACGTTTTCCGGCTCTCAGAAAAAACCAGCGCTGAATGCTCAGAACCAAATTCCTTATTAAGCTTCCTATTATATTCAATAACAAGTACGCTCCTGTGCAGCTTATTGAACTGTGGATCTTCCGAATCAAGAAATACAGTATTGGTTACCGTAACTTTATTGTCCGACGGGACTCCTTCGGTCTTAAACCAATACTGGAGGTAGTCAGGGTTCTCATCAAAGACTCCAACATTCAACCACTCCAACGGAATCGGGCTACCTCGATCATCTTGCAGTGAAAAATTACTATCAATATACGACTGAATTTCCCCTGCCGATTTTTCCACACCGACAATTCGATCTGCATTAATGGCATCAACATCAATGGAAAGGTACTTTTTTACGTCGTTAACATTAAATTCAAAACGCCCATACATATGCTCGGCTTCGATGTTCAACCACACGTAATTCTCATTTGGTGCATGTGCGAAAGCAGAACCGAATGCAACGAACTGAATAATTATTGCAACGAAAGCACATCGCAAAGACAGATTTATTCTATTGAAAATCACAGTGGTACTTTCTCACTAAATAGTCCATCCACTACCGGTGCGTTATATTTAGTCACACCAGCTACTGGCTCGCTTAGAATAGTTGCCACTACACTGGCCGTTTCTTTCACATCTGGTAAATCGAACAAGTATCGATGATCTCCGACAAGCGGGTAAGCAACACTATTGGGAGCAAGCTTTTTCCACTGCCTCATATATACCGCCTGTGAATCCTCCGGGCTCTCACTGCCAGCATTGAGAAAAGTCAATTGCAAATCAGTAGCGGTTGCGCGATACGATTTAAAACTTTGCTCACAAGCTTGCTGAATCGCAGCCAGTGTTTTAAATCCTCCTTCATGTGTTTCATCCGCTTTTTGATACCCTCTGAATTGTTTGCGGATTTTAGGCGCTACGGCCTGCCATAAAAGATCCCACCGTTTCTGCATCGCCAGTTCGTACCCTATATACGCTCGCCACCCTAAACTCGCCATCAAATGCGTTGCCGGTATAGGTGCTGGCGCATCAGCAACTATCAGCTGCCCGATGATTTCATTTTTTTGCTGCAACTGTTTGACCATCTCCAACATTAGCGCTCCACTGAAGCAATAACAAAGTAAATGGTACGGCCCGGTTGGTTGAAGGCATTTTATCTCATCAAGATACTGAGCTGCCATCTCACTAATGTTAGTAATCGGAGGCTCAAGGCCGTCAATTCCTTTAGGCTGTAGCGCATAGCAAGCTATGTTGTCAGGTAATTTTCTAGCAAACTCACGGTAGAACATGGCGTGCCCACCACCTGCATGCAAACAATAAAGCGTCGCGGCGTTAGATTTTTTTTTCGCCTTTAGTGGAAATAAACTAGGAATGAAAGGCGGCTCCTCACCCGGCAGAAGCACTCTTTGAGCACACTGGCGTGGAGTGGGATTCTCCAAAAACAACGCTGCCGGTATACGGCGATCAAGAGCATGTGAGACTTTTTGAATTAGTTTCACCGCCAACAGGGAATTACCCCCCACATCGAAAAAGCGGCTACCCATGCTAAGGGGGCGCATGTTCAACACTTCCTCCCACAAAGCAAGGATTTCCAACTCGGTATTGTTTATTGGCCCATCAAGAGATTCGAATAGTTTTTCTCTTGCCATACCGCTTGAATTACGCGCCGTTAGGATTCCTATATCGGGATGCGATGGCAACTGTGCATCCGATATCTCACTCACTCCAAGCAATGGTAACTTCCAGTGTTGTAGCATTGAGACTGCAAGAGCCACCAGATACTCAGTCAATGCACTTATCCAATCACCTGATATTTTGTTCGATTGGTAGTCACACCTTAGCATCCACTGCTCCCCCGGTATCAACGTCAGTGTCAGAGGGTAAGAGCTGACAACATCTGATTTATAGTTACTCACCAATGGACTATTGCTTTCATCGCTACCAGCTTGGCGGGGTAGATTTTCAATAACAACAAGCGAATCAAACAGACGGCTTCTGCAAGATGGATCTGCTTGCTCGAGAATAGACATCATTCCCACATGTTGATGCTCCGACGCCTCAAACAACTGAACTTGCAAGCGCTTTAAATGAGCTTCGATTGTGTCATCGACTCGCAGGTTTATCCTACTTGGAGCAACTGTACTAAAACACCCCACAATCTTGTCAATGCCTGGCATCATTGGCGGGCGCCCTGACACCGCAACACCAATGACAACATCACTCCGATGGCACAGTTTTCCAACTGCATAAGCCCATAGGAATTGCATCATCGTCGCTGCAGTCACACCGCTGCGTTTACACAACGATTGCAACGTTGCTGTTTGATCGGAGCTCAACAATGGTAATTCGTGAATTTCTATTTTTTCGTTTTGCGTTTCAATCATGGGGGAAGTAAGTACCGCAGACTCTTGATAATCACTCAACAGATTCCGCCAAAACACGATTGAGTCAGACACATCCAAACGATGCATCTTTCGATGAACATCAAGATAGCCACGGTGATCCGCCTGATACTGACCGCCAGAGGCTAATAATCCCGCATAGTTGTTAACAAGGTCACCGATAACCAATTGAGCCGACCAACCGTCTAGTAAGGCGTGGTGACAATGCCAGGTAAATTCGCAACTGCCATTGCTGTTGACTCGACAATGGAGCTTGTGAACGGGAGCCTTACTAAGCTTTATTGAAATTTGCGGATTTTCATCCAGACTTAAATAGTAAATCTCACACGCCACACTCTCACGTATAACCAATAAAGGCTCACCGCTTTTGTCAGGGTTGAGTGATGCACGGAGCATATCGTGCTGCGCGACAGTCATTTCCCACGCGCGCTCTAGGCATTTAGTATCAGTTATACGACACAGAGTAAACTTAACGACAAGCACTGCGGGATCGTATTCCGGAGCGCTGCCCGAATAGATCCAAAATGCATGCTGCGACGCCGTGGGCTCGACGATGGCCGAAACTATTGGTTTGTGTGATTTTATGGTCACAGCGCTTTCTTTATAGTAGTTTGGTCATAGTGGAAAAAGAATAACAGCAGGAACTCTGTGTTTCCACTTAGGCATGGCTAAACCGCATCGACATGTGAATGTTTTATAGGAGTGTGATGTAGTCCTCAGTGCACTGAGATTGCTCTGGAGCTACAGAATCCGGCCATCCACACTGCACGCATACAGGCTACGATTAAAAGCCGGCAAAAAAATGATTCCAATCCACTTGTACACAGAGAAATACCATCCACCTCGACCTTAGCACCTATAGGACTTATTTCTCGAAGGACTGCCAATAAATAATGCCTGATCAAGTTGACCCACTGCCGCTCAGTGCCAGCCAGATGCAAATCTGGCTTGGTCAGAAAAAGCGACCGGATAGCCCACTCTATAATATGGCTTATGCCTACCGGATTTACGGAAAAGTAAAACCACAAGAATTCGACCGCGCCTGGGCACAACTGACTCAATCAACCGCATCTCTCAAGACCAGAATAGTCGAACAAAAAGATTCCGTTGCTCAGACTTTCAATGGCAAAGTAAAACCACTACTGTTTTTTGATTTATCTACACATGATCAGCCTGAGCTTGAGACTGATATCTGGATGCAGCAACAGATCTGTACAACATTTGATCTTACTGGTTCATTGGTCACCTGCGCACTACTGAAACTTTCGGATTCAGACTGGGTCTGGTTTTGTAATCAGCACCACCTAATCACCGATGCATGGTCCAGTCAGCTGCTTTGGGAGAATCTGGCATACCACTATTTCTTACAAGACACTCCAGAGCTACCCGTCGATGGTACATCAGCCTATCAATACACCGACTACCTGGCGCACGAAAGGCAACAACGCGATAGCTTATCTGAAGAGTCACTAAAGCACTGGGAAAGTAGACAGAACAACGGCCCACTAACCTTGTACGGCCGCAAAAACCCGGGGGATAATACCCTTGCGCACCGCTTTGATCATCTGTTCACTGATACTCAATCAGTATCAATGAAAAAGCTATGCACTCTTGAGGCGGCAAAATCATTTAGCCATCAACTTACTCAGGTTCATATTCTACTGGCAATCTATGCGATTTACCTACACAGGGTGAGTGGCAATGATACGATTACTCTGTATGCACCACTGTTGAATCGAACCAACCAGGATCTGCGCACGACCACAGGTCTTGTTACCGAAGTAGTGCCTCTGACTCTGGAACTGAGTGCAGAGCACTCGTTCGAAACAGTGGTCGGAATAGTGCGGCAGGAGATGACTCACTGCCTTAAACATGCATATACCGGAGTCGCATCACAAGTCAAACAACAACACTGCACCGGTGTTTTTAACTACATCAGTAACGCCACTAGCAACTTTGGTGACTGGCCGGCAACAGCTCGCTGGCTGCATAGCGGACACAATGACTCACATCACGTCATCAGGCTACATTTTACCCAATACCATCAGGATGACTCTCCCTCTCTACTTTTTGAATTTAATGGGGGGAGTTTTTCAAAAGATCAGTGTAATACAGCGCTACACCACTGGTGGAGTGTATTTAACGCTGTTACCTCCGACCCTCATTCGGCAATCGGTTTAATTAATTTGTGCAGGTCAGAATTTAGCACACCATTGACTGATCACCGGGTAACACCTGAGCTCACAATCGTAGACTTGGTGGATTCCACCATTGCCGCCAACCCTAACGCCATTGCAGTAGCAGACCAGCAAAGCGAAATCACCTATGAAGATTTCCGCACCCTGGTTAATACTATAGCCGGTGGACTATCAAGCTCTGGAGTGCAAAGTGGCGATAGAGTGCTCGTCATCGCACGTCGATGTACACACTTACCAGCGGTATTTCTTGCAATTCTAAATATCGGAGCGGTATATGTACCGGTAGACCCGTTAACACCACCTGCCCGCATTGAAAAGATAATTCAGCAGTGTGACCCAACACTCCTGATAGCAAGCAACAACACCATCGGAAAGCTTCCAAAAAACCACAACAGCATACTGATTGAAACCCTGGCTTCAAACGTTGCAGAGAATACCCAGACGTCAGTGCACCGATACCAGCCTCCAAAGGCAACACAGCTTGCCTACATCATGTTTACTTCCGGCTCCACTGGTGAACCAAAAGGCGTCATGATTAACCATGCAGCACTGGTTAATTACATTCAGTGGGCAGCAGGTTTTTATACTGACAATCTGCCACTGACATTTCCACTTTACACCTCCATCGGCTTTGACCTGACCGTGACCTCTCTTTACGTACCCCTGGTCACCGGCGGACGAGTATTGGTGTACCCGGAGATTGATGCGCCTGTAGATCTGGTTTTGCTTGACGTAGTCAATGACAACCAATCAGACATCATAAAGCTCACTCCGGCACATCTGGCTTTGCTTAAGGGGCAGGACCTCTCGGCCTCAAAGATAAAACAGCTTATCGTTGGCGGTGAAGACCTTAAAACACAGCTTGCTGCATCATTTTCTAAAGAGATATTAATTCACAACGAATACGGACCTACCGAAGCCACAGTGGGATGTATTGTTCACACCTTTAATTCGACAAATGACAAGCATTCCTCTGTGCCTATCGGCACACCACGCGCCGGTACCGTGGTGCGAATCGTTAATGCATATGGTATTGATCAACCCGCTGGAATTGCAGGCGAACTACTGCTTAGCGGGCCCTCACTCGCACAGGGGTACTGGAAAAACGCAGAAGAAACCACAAAACGTTTTATTAGCGACTCAGACACAACAAAGGTTAGCTATAAAACCGGCGATATCGTACGCCAACTAGAGGACGGCAATCTGGCTTATATCGGCCGCGCTGACAGCCAGATAAAACTAAATGGTCACCGAATAGAGTTAACAGAAATTGAGTCTCTCTGTCTGCAAATACCAGGTGTTACTGCATGCACCTCTATTCTCACCAAGCCGGTAGACTCACGAATTACCAACCATGTAAACCAACCAGACCTTTACTGTGTACGATGCGGATTATCCTCACAGTACCCTCTGGCCAGTTACGATGACAACGGTGTGTGTCATCTCTGTCAGCGATTCGAAAAATACCAGTCACGGGCCAATCAGTACTTTCGACCAACCGAAGAACTATTAAAAATAGTCGAGAAAATAAAGGCACAGCAAGCACCGCAATACGATTGCATTGTGCTAGCCAGTGGCGGCAAAGACAGCAGTTATATGCTTGGCCGGCTGGTCGACATGGGACTTCGTGTACTGGCATTTACTCTGGACAACGGCTTCATATCAGACGGAGCCAAAGAAAATGTGCAGCGTATCTGCGCGGCACTGAAGGTTGACCACGTATACGGCAAAACGGACGCCATGAACGACATCTTCAAAGACAGCCTGGAAAGACATTCAAACGTGTGCCATGGTTGCTTTAAGACGATCTACACTCTTAGCCTGAAGGAGGCAAATGATCGAGGTATCGGTACCATTTTTACCGGGCTGTCACGCGGGCAATTTTTTGAAACCCGATTGACTGAAGAACTGTTCACCAACGCGGACTTTAAAGTATCCGAAATAGATGTTGTCGTTCTAAACGCCAGAAAATCCTACCATCAAATTGACGATGCGGTTAAAAACTCTCTGGATACTACTCACATCCGTAACGGCAAATTGCTTGATCAAATACAGTTCGTAGACTTTTATCGCTATTGCGATGTAAATCTTGATGAGCTCTTCGAGTACCTGAATACCAGGCTACCGTGGGTTAGACCTACTGACACTGGCAGATCAACCAATTGCCTTATAAATGATGTCGGCATCTATGTTCACAAGGCTGAACGTGGATACCATAACTATGCATTGCCCTACAGTTGGGATGTACGCCTGGGCCATAAGGAGCGCGATGCAGCGTTGGATGAACTTGACGATCAAATTGATGAAGCTCAAGTCAAGAAGATACTCGATCAGATTAATTACCAAGTCAAACCGTCAGGCGCAAACCGACCCGCCTCGATTGCCGTCTACTTTACCAGTGAAAATAATCTCAGCGCAGATAACGTTCGTACCGCGCTAAAGACAACGCTTCCACCGGCATTTCAACCTACTTATGTGATTCCGATCGAGAAACTTCCGCTCAATAAAAATGGCAAAATTGACAAAACAGCCCTGCCTGCTCCACATACCATCGACGAGTCACCTCAACAAAGCGTCAGCTTACCCAAAACCGCGATTGAATCAGAATTGGCAGAACACTGGCACCATATCTTAAATCGATCACCCATCGATGTGACTGCCAATTTCTTTGCACTCGGCGGCGACTCACTCATGGCGATAAAACTTATTTCCGCGATAAATCGCTCCGACTTTAGCTACAGCATTACCGATCTATTCGAAAACCCAACGATATCTGAAATGGCGCTTCTGAACAGAAAGAGCACACAGAGAAAACTACCGCCCGAACAGAGCACGCCGTTTTCCCAGCTCGATAACAGCCAGCTGGCCAAACTTGCAGATAAATTGCCAAAGCGAAAGTAGACTGGAAATACCTGACAGATCGCCAACTATAAAAAAACTGCAACCACAAATAACTCAGAGGGAATAAAACAGACAAAAAAAAGCCGCACAATGTGCGGCTTTTTTTGCTTGTATGGTGGTCATGGGTGGACTTGAACCACCGACCCCAGCATTATGAATGCTGTGCTCTAACCAACTGAGCTACATGACCTTGATAGGAACCGCGTATTCTGGATAGTTGACCCTTTACTGTCAAGCGTAC
>CALGJU010000038.1 GCA_937928685.1 uncultured Granulosicoccaceae bacterium | reverse complement strand
GGCTTCGTTTCCTCTACATTGATCCAAAGCTGCGATAAAATATTCTGTAAAATACGCCGCGAGATCGTCATTGACTCGACCCCGATTCTTTCTCAATCAACGAGATAGTGACTGCAACGCTAGCTGCAGACTGGTAATAATGTGAGCTCACCCCACCTCTAGCCTTACGAATATATCAATAAATACAGTATGTTAAACGCCGATTTCGTAAATCAACCACTACTAGTAAGAAATTCAGTAGTTAAAAACATACTAGTATGGTAATTTTCAACAAGTGGATTTTATCTGGCACCTGCTTTGTCTGCGCCAGCCTAACTCACGCACATTTGATTTCAAAAACGATTCACTATTGGAGAGCAAAGAAAAATGATTTTTAAGAAGAATATCGGGCGAACGTTGATGGTGGCGATTTCGCTCACAGCGCTTGGTAGCGCGTTGCCTGTGGCAGCGGCCGATCTGCGGGGCTGGAATATACACGTCGAAGACTATCCCGTGTCACACGGCATGGAGCAGTTTTTAGCAGAAGTCACTGAAAAAACTGACGGCCGTATAAAAGGCAAGATTTTTCATGGTGGTGTATTGGGTTCACAACCGGATGCCATAGAACAGACGCGTCTTGGTGCGATTGATTTTGGTGTGTTCAGTCTTGGGCCAATGGGTCAGGTTGTACCGGAAACCAATGTCGTGTCGCTGCCTTTTATCTTTAAAAGCATTCCTCAAATGTACAAATTGATGGATGGCGATGTCGGTGCTGCAATAGGGGTTGGCCTTGAGAAAAAAGGTATCAAAGCGCTTGGTTGGTACGATGCCGGCGCACGATCGTTTTATAACTCTATTCAACCTATCAACACACCAGCTGATGTTGAAGGAATGAAAGTTCGTGTTATGAATAATGATCTGTTCGTTGGCATGATCGCGTCATTGGGTGGCAATGCAACCCCGATGGCGTTTGCTGAAGTTTTTCAGTCTATCAAAACCGGTGTGGTGGATGGTGCGGAAAACAACCCGCCTTCTTACGAATCTACCAATCACTTTGAAGTAGCAAAGTACTACTCGAAGTCTGAGCATCTGATCATTCCTGAGTGTCTCTGCATGTCAAAGAAAGCATGGGATGCGTTATCCTCTGATGACCAGGCCATAGTACAAGCCGCAGCAACAGCCAGCGCTGAAACACAACGCGGGTTATGGCAGGATCGTGAAGCCGCATCAATGGAGAAAGTCATTGCCGGTGGAGTGATTGTTAACGAAGTAGCAGACAAAGGCCCGTTCCAGGATGCCATGGTGTCTGTGTATGATAAATTTTTGACTGACAATCCGGAGCTTACAGATCTTGTCAACATGATCCGCAACGCGGATTAATTTGTAACAATGTAAGAGTAAAAAAGCCCGCCCCAATTCGGCGGGCTTTTATTTACATCATCAATTACGTAGCAACTACGCATTGCATTACCACGAAAATAAAAATAAATGATGACAGACAGTCCCACTATCATAAGCCGCCTATTGAATTTCTTTAGAAATACTTGCGTCGCCGTTAGCAGCATTTCTCTTATCGTCATCGTCGTCACATTTGCCTACCTTGTCTGGGGGCGCTACATCATCAACGATACGCCCACATGGGTAGAGCAATTAGCACTTGTACTAATCTGTTACATCACGTTTCTAGGTGCCGCTGCAGGTGTTCACGATGATACTCACTTAGGGGTAGATTTTATTCGTGAATCTTTGCCTGCAAAACCGAGATTTATCGTTCACCTTTTTGCCGACCTTATGGTGGCGATACTGGGCGCCATTATGTTTGTAGCGGCATCTGAATTGGTACAGTTTGGCTGGTCCACCAAGCTACCAATGCTCGATATTCCAGAAGGTGTACGCACGCTGCCAATGGCAATCTGTGGCGCCTTGATGTTCCTGTTTTCCTGCCACCGCTTAATTACGGCGATTAAACGTGGAAGCTATCCCAAAAAACCACAGCTGGACGAGATCATTGCCGGGGGAGATCACTAATGGGGTTGGCTATTCTATTAGGAATGTTTGCAGTGACATTGCTCGCTGGCATACCAGTCGCTTTTGCTATGGCGTTATCTGCCTTGGCGGCATTTAGTTACGAAGGTTTTCCGCTGCTTATCGCGTTTCAACGTATCAATTCAGGCATAACCATTTTCTCCTTACTGGCGATCCCGTTCTTTATCTTTGCCGGTGAGATAATGCTGCATGGCGGTATTGCTAAACGCCTGGTGAAGTTTGCATCAACGCTTGTCGGGCATTTACGGGGAGGACTGGCGTCGGTCAATATATTCTCAAGTATGCTGTTTGGCGGCATCTCTGGTTCGGCGGTAGCTGATATATCGGCCCTTGGGTCGCTCCTCATTCCGGTGATGAAAGAAAAAGGGTATCGCGGTGACTACGCTGTAAACGTCACGGTAACGTCTTCCATTGCGGGGGTAGTGATTCCCCCCAGCCACAACATGATTATCTACAGCGTGGCAGCAGGTGGTGGCATATCAATTTCAGCACTGTTTCTAGGAGGCGTTATACCGGGTATTTTGATGTGTATTTGCCTGGCAATCGCCGCCTACGTGATCGCTATAAAACATAAATATCCTTCAGAACCGTTTCCAGGCATGCGAGCAGTTGCATTGTCAGCCGCGGCGGCAATACCGGGTCTGGTTACCGCAATCATTATTGTGGGAGGTGTGTTGTCTGGTGTATTCACCGTAACGGAATCAGGCGCATTTGGCGCCATGTACGCTCTGGTGTTAACCGGGCTGGTTTATAGATCACTGACTTTTAAGCAGTTTAAAACAGCTGTTGTCTCTTCTGTGCGAACCACTGCAATGGTCATGATATTAATTGGCAGTGCAAACGCTTTTGGTTATTTACTGGCCCTTTATCAAGTGCCCGAGTTGTTAAGTGACGCCATGCTCGCGATATCAGATAACCCGTTAATGATTATCCTAATGATCAATATCATGTTGCTTATGTTAGGCATGATTATGGATATGGCAGCCTTGATACTCATTTGTACTCCTATCTTTTTACCCATTGCCGCCTCAATAGGGATGGATCCGATTCAATTCGGCATCATGATGTTAATGAACCTTGGCCTCGGGCTCTGCACACCGCCAGTTGGTGTCTGTCTGTTTGTGGGGTGTGCCGTTGGTAAGGTGCCGATTCAATCAGCAATTAAAAGTATCTGGCCTTTCTACCTTGCTATGTTATTTGCATTGTTGTTAGTTAGCTATTTTCCAGTTTTTTCTATGGGATTACCGCAATTGTTGGCTAAATAGGACGATGGTAAATCGGATTCACCTTAACAAACAGGCATTGCTTGCGGCGCTGCTATATGATGGGTTGGTGATGCTACATCGCGGAAAGAGAGACTCCGATTAAATAATGAATTCCAACACCAACAATTTGCAGACAGATCGTAGAACTGCCGCCGACGAGTTGTTTGATCAAATTCGTAGTGACATCGATAAAATGCGCTTACTGCCAGGGACCAAACTGTCTGAGGCGGAAATAGCCAGGCAATATGATGTGTCAAGGCAACCGGTACGTGAGGCCTTCATTCGACTCGACAATCTGTCTCTTCTCAAGGTGCGTCCGCAAAAAGTCACAACGGTAAGAAAAATATCAAAATCGGCCACGCTGCAAACAAGGTTTGTCCGCGCCGCTGTAGAAATTGAAGTGGCACGCAAAGCCTGCGGTATGGAAGGGTCATGTATTAACAGTGAACTTGAATCTTCACTTGAACACCAACGGGAAAGTTTAAGAAATAACAATATGGTGGAGTTCCATGAGCTTGATATTGAGTTCCATGGAAACATATGCCGCATGGCCGATTGTGCCTTTGCAATTGAGGTGATAAATAATTGCAAAGCAAAGGTTGACAGGCTATGCGTTCTTTCGCTCAACAACGAATACGATGCCGAGCAGGTCTACAATGATCATGTAAAAATCGTAGAACACTTAGCGAACAAAGATGAAGAGAAACTTGTATCAGCGATTCGTGAGCACCTATCAAGACTTGACAGTACTATCGATTACATTCAAACCCACCATAGTGAGTATTTTGAAGACTAGTTTTTATCGATGCATAATGCGCTGTTGGTAGCAATTAAACAGAATATAAATTTTATGGCACTGCTCGTTATATTCGTGTGGGGCTCATACAATCGCTGTCTGGTTAGCGATCATTTCCATGCAATGCTTGTTGAAATTTAAACGGACGACTTTAAGATCCGGTCCTATCAAGTCGGTAAACACGTGCTGCATTCTCGCCAAACACCGATTTGCGCATGCCGTCATCCAGTTCAGACAACAGCTCATCGCTTGCTTCGCGCCATCGCTGGTATTCGCTTGCCAAAAGGCAGACAGGCCAATCACTGCCCCAAAGCAGTCTATGTGGACCAAAGTGCTTGATAAGGTGGCTTACGTAGGGTTGTAATTGTTGCACGGTCCAGTCGCTGCCTGCTTCAGTGACCAGCCCTGATAGTTTGACATGAGTTGTTGCAAGTGTAGCGATGTCTGCCATCTCTGTCGCCCACGGTTCAAACTCACCCGCCTCAATATTGGGCTTCGATGCATGATCTATAACAACACTCAGATGTGGATGACGCTCGAGCAGGCGTTTTAAGATCTTTAAATGTCTGGGAAAGGTAAGGGCATCGAAAACCAGATTGTGTTGAATCATGGCGTCAAATACGCCGCAGAATGATTCATTCAGCATCCAGTCATCATCTGAAATATCTTGAATCATCGGCCTGATGCCAACAAGTTTGGGTGACGTTGCAAGTTGCTGCAATGTTGTTATCGCATTAGCGCTTTCAAAATCTATCCAGCCCACCACACCTTTGATAAAATCATGTTCTTCTGCCAGCGATAGCATGTATCTGGTTTCAGCAACTGTTGCTGCTGCCTGTACTAATACCGTGCCGTCAATACCTGCGGTGTCTAATTCCGTCTTAAGCTCTTCGGGAGAGAAATCCCGGTATATGGCCTGCAGATCAGGTGTAAGCCAACTGTAGTAGCCAAGATTCAATTTCCAGAAGTGTTGATGAGCATCTATCTTCACCCAATCACACCTTTTTTCAATATGATGTTGCCATAGAGTCGTTTCTCTCCCGTTTGAACTACGGCAAACGCTTCTGATGCCCGCTGATAAAATGCAAAGCGTTCGACCGACGAAATGACTCGAGGCGCATCAGCGGTTTCGTTGATGATGGCTTGAAAATCATTCACTGCATCGGGAATTGTCTCGGCATTACCAACCACTTGCATACAAATAGCCGGGTCAGAAACATACTCATCCAACGGTAACAGTTCAAGGACTGCTTTCAGGATCGCGCTGGCATCTGAACCGTCAGCGCGAATGCAGTCGGGGCCACAAGACGTCGCTGGAAAATTTGCATCGACCAATGCAATCTCATCACCGTGGCCCATAGCACGCAATGCGTACAACAACTCGGGCGATAGAATAGGATTTATATTGTGAAGCATTTTTAGTTTTCTCCGGTAATGGCATAATTTATAATAGCAATGTACAAAATATAAAAAAAACACTTGACGCCGATTAGAACATGTTTTTAACTGATAATGCACAAATCAGCTACGCAACGTAAAAAATTTAGTGTTGCAGGCCAAAAAGCAAGTGCCTGAGTCTGATCTAACCGCTCCTAATTTTTCTGAAGGAAGGCAACGTGGCAATGAATCAACACGGAAAAGAAGCGCCAGCGGTAGTGTCGATTGACTACATTCCTATCGACTTTACTATCGTCTCTGAATATTACTGACAGGCGGATTGTTCGCCTCCCAGCCCTACAGTGAAACTTGATTATATGTTGTCTTTAGTTATCGACAGAATTGGCCACACCGAATTCCGTGAAACGGATTTACCCGATCTTGGTGCTGCAGACGTGCTGCTGGACGTTCACTATGTTGGATTGTGTGGCAGTGACTTAAACACTTTCAATGGGTTAAACCCCTTGGTTCAACTTCCTCGTATACCCGGGCACGAGATCGGGGGTTCGATTGCCGCGCTCGGCGCTGATGTACCGGAAGAATTTACCTTAGGTAAATTCGGCATAGTCATCCCGTATACCACATGTGGGCATTGTCGCTCCTGCAGAACTGGCAGAACGAATGCCTGTCAGTTCAACCGGACATTGGGCGTACAGCAGGACGGCGCAATGCGCGCACAGATTGTACTGAACCATGATCGTCTGATTCTCAACGATAGTTTGCCAGTGCCACATCTGGCTTTGGTTGAGCCTTTGTCAGTAGGGTTTCATGCAGTTTCACGTGGCAAGGTATCGTCGGAAGATACTGTATTGATCATCGGCGGTGGAATGATAGGAGTCGGTGCGGCGCTCGGTGCCCAAGCCAGGGGAGCCAGAGCTATCGTTAGTGAAATCTCCGAGCAAAAGAGCGCAACGCTTAAGGCACTGGGTATTGATGTTGTTCTCAACCCCGATGTTGACGATGTTGAACAACGGGTAAAAGACATTACCGATGGCGCCGGTGCCGATGTCATTATCGAGGCAGTTGGGATGCCGGTAACGTTTCGTACCGCCGTTGAAATTGCACCGTTTTGCGGTCGTGTGGTTTATATTGGCTATGCGAAATCTGAAGTCAGTTACGATACGTCGCTGTTTAATTTGAAAGAGCTGGATATTCACGGATCACGTAATGCAACACGAACTGACTTTGAGGCGGTTGTGGATTATATGAATGCGAATCGCGATATAGCCGAGCAACTGATATCCAAAATATTTCCATGGTCAGACGCTGATAAAGCGCTTGATTATTGGAACGCAAACCGTAACGAGACATTCAAAATTCTTATTAAAATGGACTCAAGTGAATGACCTTTAGAGATGTTTATAGCCTGGAAGGTAAGCGCGCACTTGTTACCGGCGGGGGCACTGGTATCGGAATGGCCATTGCACAATGTTTAGCGCAAAGTGGTGCGAGCGTAGTTATCGCCGGACGTCGCGCTGATGTGCTTGAGTCCGCGGTTGATCAAATTGGACATGGCTGTGAGTTTGCCATTCTTGACCTCACACAAATCGACACGATTGCAGCCTTCGAAGCCGAACTTGGCGCTATCGATATACTCGTTAACAATGCAGGTAACACGATTAAGAAGCCCTTTGAAGAACAGACAATGGCTGAGTTTGATCAAGTGTTTGACGTGCACGTGCGCGGCGCGCTGGAACTAAGTCGGCATGTGATCCGTCGAATGTTGGCAGAGAAGCGATCCGGATCAATTCAATATCTTTCCTCGATGACCTCGTTTATAGGTCAACCTATGGTTTCAGGTTATACCGTTTCAAAATCTGCGGTCAACGGTGTGGTAAGGGGTTTATCTGCTGAGTTCGCCGAGCGCGGTATTCGGGTGAACGGGATAGCACCAGGCTGGATTGATACTGAGATATACCGTAATGCCACAAAAAATGATCCTGCCCGCCAGCAGAAGATAATGAGTAGAATACCGATGGGCCATCTAGGCCAGCCGGAAGACATCGGCTGGTGTAGTGCATTTCTTGCCTCGGCTGCCGCGAAGTATATCAACGGACAGGTTCTGTTGGTTGATGGGGGAGGAGCTACCGGGTTTTAACCGGCAACAACAAGTCAGTCAGAACCTGGGAACAACATAATGATAATGATAGATAAACATCATGTCTCGACATTCCAGCACGTTTAATCAGGGCTACAATTCGGCCCTTGATCTCGTTCGGGAAACTGGTGTCGGTAAAGATTTGCCTACCGAAACTGCGCTTTCTAACAATTGGGGTATTAGTCGAACTACCGTAAGAAGCATTCTTGCAAGCCTGCAACAGGCAGGCATCATCGAATGGTCAGGCCGTTCAAAAGAGGTGCTGCGGGCACCGAAATCTGATGAGTATTTCTCGGAGGATGACACTTCATCACACGCTGACCGGTTGCCCTCCCTGTTCATGGATTACATCTTTAAGGGTGAACCAAGTCTCGGTGATACATTGAATGAATCGCTACTGGCGAAACAGTTTAATGTCAGCTCAACGGTGGTGAGAGAGTTTCTGATTCGGTTCTCACGATTTGGTCTCATTGAAAAGATGCCGAATCGGCACTGGGTCTTGCACGGGTTTACACGCGAATTTGCTGAAGAGCTTTTCGCAGTGCGTGAAATGTTCGAAGAGCGTGCGTTCAAACGATTTCTTGAAGCGGGGGACAAAGTGCACCACAGGGCTGTCATGTTAAAAGCAGAACATGAGTCCATATTAAAAAACCCGAAAAGCGAATTCCTGCAGTTTCCTCAATTGGATGAAAAATTTCACCGTATATGGATAGACACCCTGGATAATAGATTCGTACAAGATTTCTTTGAATTAGTTTCCCTGATTTTCCATTACCACTATCGTTGGAACAAGCTGGATGAAATGGAGCGTAACCGGGATGCAGCAGAGCAGCACCTGATGATTATTACTGCGCTGGAGGCAGGCGATAAAGAGGGCGCTGAGGCGGCATTTTTGAACCACCTTGCACATGCGAAAGAAACCTTGTTTGCTTCTGTGTTCTGGGAGCCCAACAATCGGAAAATATACAATAAAGACATAAAGACAACTGAAGGGGCAAGCTTCCCTGTATCTACAGGAAAGAGTGTTGATCGATAAACTGGTTTTTCAGTCTGTATTGGCCATCAGTGGCACAGCCTTGGTGGTATTTCGCGATACTGGTTATATCTGGCGGCTTATGGGGTGAAAAATTCCAATCCCGGTCGATGGATCATGGGACAGGTGTATGTTGAAGAGCGACCTATTGATGATAAATATTTTTCTATGAAAATGACATTAAAACATCCAAGGTGTGGCAATCTGTTTATGTATACCGGCCGATTTGAATTGAATGACTAACATTTCAAACCAACGCCACTGGCTGAAAGTTAGTGTTGTTACTGACTGGCTTTATAACCGCCCTAAGCAGTCGCCATGAATATCAGCGAACCAGTTGTAGTGTTTGACGGCATCTGCAACTTCTGCTCTTACGGTGTTCTGTTCATACTAAAAAATGATCGCAGCGGTAAGCTTCAGTTCGCGCCTGTTCAGAGTGCCTATGGTGCCCGGTTGTTGCATATGCACGGCATATCGTCTCTTGATCCCAGTACGTTTCTCTTTGTTGTAAAGGGAAGGGGTTTTACAAAGTCTGATGCTGCTATCAAAATTTCGTCGTATCTGGGGCCATGGAAAGTACTACAAGTCTGCCGCTTTCTACCGCGTAAAGTACGAGATTTTGCCTATGATATTGTGGCACGGAATCGATATAGGTTGTTCGGCAAACGTGATACTTGTTTCATACCGACTGCCAAAGACAGGAATAGGTTCATCAATGATTAGGTGAACTTCCCGGTAGTGATAGCGATTCCAACGGCGTTGCCGACCGCGCTGAAGACTATTATGATGGTACATCAAGCCAAGTAGCATAAATTAACAGGATGTACTCATAGCGGCTCCTCCTTACTTGTTCTATATTTCCTTTCACCAGCACGCACCCGGAGCAGGGTGCATGCTGGTGTGTAGGCGTTAGATTTCGGTGACGTAGCACGCGGCGAATTGTCTTACATCTTCGGAGTAAAGCGTAACAGAGCCAGTGGCACTATCCGATGGTGCGGTTATCGTTGATCGGTAGTTTGTGAATGTACTGTTATTGATCACATTGACTTTAGCGTCAAGCTGATTGTAGAGCCGATCTGACATTGCAATGGTGGCACTGGCGTACAGTAAACCTTCAGACTTTGCCAGGCAGTTGAGTTCGTACTGTGTACCAACCGTCACTGGAAATTCCTGATAGATACATCCGGCATTTTCAATTTGCAGTGCCTGTCCAATAGTTGGTTCGCTAGTAACCACAGAAGTTAACTGGTCCGCTGCACAATCGGTCCAGTTAGTTTTTCCTTGATCAAAAGTGCTGTTTGACAATAGATTGTTTGCCGGGGCTGTGTTCGGCTCTGTTGGCGCTGGTGGAACAGGTGCCGGTGGAGCAGGTGTGGGTGGTAAAGGGGCTGGCGTAACCGCGGGATTATCACCGGCAGTTACGATACAGTCGTCAAAATAGGTAGGCCCTTCTGAATATAGAGTGATCGCAGAAAACACAGCGCTTTCAGGAGACTCCAGGTTTTTCTCATAGTTTTGGTAAATGCTGCCGGCGACACTCACTGTCTCAGAAGCAAGTTCGTCGTAGCTGGCATTGAGCATGTTGATGCTGATGCTGGAGTATGGCGACCCGTCAGTAAACGCATCGCAAGTGAGTGTGTAATTGGTACCTGGAGTGACAGGGAATTCCTGGTATAAGCACGCTCCAGCTTCCTGTAGCAAGGCTTTGTCGCCATTACTGCTTCTATCGGTTATTTCGGACAGGGTTTCCGGGCCACAACTCAACCAGCCTGTTTTGTCCAACTCGAACCCACCGTTGTTCAGTAAGTTCTGAGGGTTGGTATCAACTGGAGTTGGAGTCGGTGTCGGAGTCGGTGCTGGAGTCGGTGTTGGTGTTGGTGTTGGTGTTGGAGTCGGAGTCGGTGTTGGAGTTGGAGTTGGAGTTGGAGTTGGAGTTGGAGTTGGAGTCGGTGTTGGAGTTGGAGTTGGAGTTGGAGTCGGTGTTGGCGTTGGAGTCGGATTTGTTGGTTCCACCATACCTTCACCGTCCATCATCACAAGCTTTGCTTGTGATGGGACACCGCTTTGACTGAATACAAACAGCATGTATAAACCAGGTGGTGCGATATTGGTATCTACAGGTGCAGTAATATCCAACAAGCTACCGGTTTGTTCGAATTCCAGTTCCATGTAACGCTGTCCCTGATCAAAGCTATGGGTGACAGAACCTGCTCGTATAAATGAAACCTTACTTATTGGTGTGTCGTTGGCTACAGTTGCATTGAATTGGCTGTCGTAGTTCACTTCGCCAGTTTGACTGATTTCAGGTCTTACTGCGAACGAGCCGTCATCATTAAATAAATACGGTGGGATGAAAACTTCAGCATTCATGTTAACGACAGGGCCAGGCGGACCACCGCCTGCAACCAGCACTCGACCGTTAGGCATAAGCATGGCGGTTGAGTGGTATAGCCTTGCCTTTTGAGCTTCGGCAGTCAGTGTCCATTTGCCGGTATCCGGATTCCAGATTTCACCGGGATAGTCTCCGGAATTGTCCGCAGCACCAGTGCTTATACCACCGCTGAGAAATACCTCGCCGTTGGCGAGAATTGTCGCATCAGCCCAGTTTCTGGAGAGGTTGTTTTGTTCGGTTCGTTCAACACTCACTTGATTGCCGCTGATATCAAGCACTTCAGCGCGACGGGTTCTTGGTACAAAGAGAATCTTACCTGGCTTGAACATCGCTGAAGGTGAGTTTGCCGCTCCGAAACTACCACGGAAGGTTCCTAGTTCAGTGAGCGACCCGTTACCGTCGACAGACACTTCAAAAAGTTTATCGGATTTCTGATCTGCGACAACCACGTTGCCGTTATGCCGAACCCACGAGCGTGGGTAGTACCAGATACGATTGAACAGGGCCTGATCTGTTGCGCCACTCAGTATCTGCCACCTGCCCGTGCTTGGGTCGTATATTTCCGGTACCGGGGGAATGGAAATAGGATCATTTGCCGCGGCGGGTGAGTTGTTTTGAAACTTGCGTCCACCCAGGACCAGTTGCTTGCCATCAGGCAGCGTCACCAAAGTCGGGTACCACCGCGCGAAGTTCATGGCGGGGCCGTTAAATATCAGGTTGGTCTGATAGTCAAATAATGTGGTAGCGTCAATCCCGTCATTATTATAAGTTCGATCGCCGACTTTATTGCGATCACCGCCGGATATCAGAATGTTCCCGTCGGGTAGTACGGTTTGCGCGCTGCAGAAAAGGTTGGTTTCAATACCGGTGGGGGAGGTCTCGTGTGAGTCGTTTCCAAACCCGCGCCAACTCAACCATTTGTCGAGCGTAAAACCGGTGGCGTTACGAGCATCAGGATTGGTGCCGTAAGTCAGAATGCTTTCATCTGGCAGCAGCGTCATATGGATAGGACTCACCGGCCAATTAAACACTTGAGACCACGCGCCCTGTTGCTTGTTAATGGGGTTGGTGGGAAGTGCTGCACCTATCTGAGGCTCATTGCCAATCGTGGTGTTGGCAGTGCGTTCGTAGTCACCCTCAAGGTAGAACTGCGGCTCGTCACTGGAGAGGCCATCATCGATCGGTCCGACTTCTTCATCAAGCTCTAAAACGAAAATGTCAGAGTCGTCTGCGCCAGTCTGCAGAAGCTCGACTCCTCCATCACAACCGGCCAATGTCAGGGACAACAGAAGCATTGAAACGATAGTGGTAGATCGCACACAATTCGGTGCCGCCCGCCATTTGTCGGTAGTGGCTATGTCAACAGTTACGCGACTTCTCATTATCAAAGCACCTGATCGCAAATATTAGAAACCAGCGGCAGTCGATTTGGATTCTTTAAAGAACCAACGTGTCTTATAGTTAAGTCAGTGATTATCTTAGGTTGAGAGA
>CALGJU010000037.1 GCA_937928685.1 uncultured Granulosicoccaceae bacterium | reverse complement strand
CGTTCAATACAGCCTTAGTGCCGGGAGTTTCTCCAGCAAGGAACTCGCCCAGGCTGCGCTGAAAGATTTGTCATCTGACATCCGTCGATACGGTGCTTACGCCAGAAAATTTGAAGAGATACACAACACGTCTATTTGAAGAGGTATTCATCTTTAGACACACAAAACAAGATGGAGTCACGAAACATTTGGGCGCAGATCTTTGATTGCCACATTATTGCATTGAAAGACCTGACCCAACAGTTTTTCTGACCCCAACAATTTTTCTACGAGGCAATTCATGATGAGGCGAGTCTATCGCGCTGAGATTTTATTTCACAGTGTATTTTCTTCTTACGTCGAATACTTATTTGATATTTGCAAATAGAAATATGCCGTGGAATCAAAGATCAAGTAAGAGGCCGCGCTGTTATCATGAATCTGGGCTAGACCTTCATCACCTGAACACAGAATGTCAGAGGGTGCGGGCGATAGGTTCGCATCTTCATACATCAGCTAAACTAACCGTGCACCCGCGATCGGCCGATTCATACGCCGCTTCGACCAACGCCAGTGTTTTTAGATTATCTGAACCGGAAGTTTGTGGCTCTTGCCCTGTTGTTATACATTCGACAAAATGCTGTTGGATACTCAACACACTCTCCTGAATGTTATGCCATGGTTTTTCAGCCCAGGGCAATACAGCCGGAGACACATCTCGACTTGTTTCAGATCTGGTGTGTACGGCCAACTGATAACCCGCGTCTAATCGAAGCGTTCCCATCGTGCCGTCAATCTCCAGTAGCGATTGCGGAAATGTCTCGGGCAGTCTTTGCGTTGCGTAAGAACAGTCGACAACACTTGTCGCGCCACCGTTATGTTTCAATAACATCGTTGCTACATCTTCACCGTTAATAGTAGAGTTAATACGTCGAGTGGTAGCTGTAATCTGATCAACATCACCAACAAAAGCACGTGCAATATCCAAAATATGAATACCAAGATCTTCTATGATGAAACGTTTTCCTTCAGCTAAATAAGGTTGCCCGGCAAACACGTCATAGCCAGAACGAAAGCTGACACGACAAAAGAAAGGGTCACCAATTTCGCCAGATTCAACGATCTTGAGCGCTGCCTGTATCGGTGACTGCCAACGAAAGTTTTCATGCACCATAAGTGTTTTTCCAGCGGCCCGTGCGGCTTGCACCATTAACCGAGCATCGTTCATATTTTCGGCGAAAGGTTTTTGACAAATAATATGCACACCTGCCTTTGCAGCCATTTCAACCAGTGATCGGTGAGACTCGACAGTAGTGGCGATATCTACAAAATCAAACCCACCTTCCGCTAGCATTTCAGCGGCATCGGTATAGGTGCGTGATACGTCAAAAGAACAGGCTGTAGCGTGCAGTCGCGTGCTATCGGTATCACACAAAGCGACAATCTCGACTCCCTGAATATCACGCCAGCCGTGCAGTTGGTTCTGCGCGAAAAAACCGCAACCGATTAAGGCCCCTTTCATTTATATCTCCTGTTTAGCAAGAACGTTGTTTGGTCACTGAATACTTTTATCTCTATCCTATTCGAAGTCTGGCGTAATCCAAAAATCAACACAAATCACTTGACGAATGACCTTGCCGGGTTTACTGTCACCGATGTCATGACATCGGTGTCATTCTAGAAACAACGCCATGCCCACAATCTATGATGTAGCCAAAAAAGCGGGAGTCTCACCCAAAACCGTGAGTCGCGTGCTCAATGCAGATGCGCCTGTGGGCAGCAAAACGCGCGCTGCTGTGGAAAAAGCGATTGCCGAACTGGGCTATGTGCCTTCGAGTGCCGCTCGAATGATGCGTTCCAATAAATCTGGCTTGATCGGGCTCATTACCGGCGCTATTTCGCGCGGCTCTGAGCCCGTAGAACCGGCTGGCCTGCCCGACCTCTATATCGTGCAAGGCATTCAATCCATCATTAGCGCTAGCAATAAAACATTGATGATCGCTGATACCGGCGGCTCAGCTGAACGTGTTCCAGTATTGATGCAAACGTTTTTGGAACATCGTGTGGAAGGTTTGATTTATGTCGCAGATCATCATCAACATATTGATCTGCCGCTCAAGACCACGCGCCCCGTGGTATTGGCAAACTGCCAAGACAATGCACAAACCACCGCTGTTATTCCTGACGATGAACGTGGCCAGTATGAACTGGTTAATGACCTGATTGCGGCAGGGCACACACGCATCGCCTACCTCACCTTAAGAGCTGATGCCGTAGCAACAACGCTTCGCACACGTGGCTACGAACGCGCCTTGGGCGAGGCGGGTATAGAGTTCGATCAAGATCTGGTAGTTATGTCGTATATCGACCAACCAGTCGTTGCCTCGCAACTATTGTGGGATGTCATAGATCAACTGCTATCAAACCCTAACCCACCATCGGTTCTTTGTTGCGGCAACGATGAAATGGCGTTGCGTGCTTATGGCATTTTACGATCACGTGGCGTCAAAGTACCGGAAGATATTTCCGTCGCCGGTTACGACAATTATCGCGCTATTGCCGAAACACTGTACCCACCACTGACCACCGTTGAACTGCCCTATTGGGCAATGGGTGCAAAAGCCGGGCAGCTGTTGCTCGACAAGATTGACGAAAAAGAAATTAAAGGCGAGTCGCCTTATGTAGTCGGTGGCCCGGTTCGTTGGCGATCATCCGTGGTCATCAAATCAAAGAAGGTAGTAAATCTAAATCCCAGACTGGAGGATAACAAATGAAACAAGTAAAAAAACTCGGTGGCGCGCTCGCGTTCTTCCTTGCAACATCAGGAACAGCCTTTGCCACTACTGATCTATCAATGTGGTATCACGGTGCTGGCAACGAAACCGAAAAAGCTATCATTGATACAATCGTTAGCGACTTTAACAGCAGTCAATCTGATTGGGCTGTAAAAATAGAATCGTTTCCACAAGAAAGTTACAACGATTCAGTAACCGCTGCAGCGCTTGCTGGCAACCTGCCAGACATCCTTGATGTTGATGGTCCGGTTATGCCTAACTGGGCCTGGTCTGGTTACTTGCAACCATTGCCAATTGACGAAAGCGAATTTGCCGATTTTCTACCAGGCACCAAAGGCATCTATGACGGCAAGCTTTATTCAATTGGTTTGTGGGATGCCGCCATCGCGCTGTACGCTCGTCAATCTACAATGGATGAACTTGGCTTGCGTGTTCCAACGTTAGAAAAACCTTGGTCAACTGACGAATTTAATGCTGCACTCAAAGCCGCTAAAGATTCTGGCAAGTTCGATTACGCGCTCGATCTTGGCATGGCCTGGAAAGGTGAATGGTACCCGTATGCTTTCTCCCCGTTTATCCAGTCATTCGGTGGCGACATTGTTGATCGCAGCACGTATAAAACCGCAGAAGGCGTACTAAATGGTGATGCAGCCGTAGCGTTCGGTGAGTGGTGGCAGAGCCTGTTTACCAACGAATACGTTCAAGCCACACAAGACGGCGCTGATCGCGACAGCGGATTTATCGAAGGCAAATACGCTTTTGCATGGAACGGTAACTGGGCTGCAACCGCAACCCTCGACGGGGGCGTTGATGATGTCCTTTTCTTGCCAGCACCGGACTTGGGCAACGGCCCTAAAATTGGTGCAGCCTCTTGGCAGTTTGGTGTATCTGCAAGCTCTAAGAATCCAGATGGAGCAGCTGCGTTTATAAAGCACGCAACACAAGATAAGTATCTTGCCGCTTTCTCTGATGGCATTGGCCTTATCCCGTCTACTCCAGCTGCCGCTGCTATGACCGAAAAATACAAAGAAGGTGGTGTATTGAGCGGGTTTTTCGCACTGTCTAACGAACAAGGAATGGTACGACCTGTTTCACCTGGCTATGTTGTTGCGGCAAAGTCATTTGAAAAAGCCCTGGCTGATATCGCTAACGGTGCAGACGTATCTGAAGCATTGGATGCAGCAGTCGATGAAATCGATACCGACATTGAAAACAACAAAGGCTACGGACACTAAGCCAACTGTTGATAAGCCACTAGCGGCTTTATGTTCATGGCGGTCCACCAAACACGGTGGACCGCTTTGTCGTTTTCCTTATCTAACCCTTTCATAGAAAAAAGCGATGTCCACATCTATCAAGCGCGGAAACGTAGCCGGTTGGTTAATGGCAGGCCCGGCTTTTTTTCTAATTTGTCTTTTTTTGATCTTGCCGTTTTTCATGGCAATCTGGTTTTCATTTACCGATCAACGATTAATCTCGCCAAACGAACCTGAGTTTGTTGGCACCCGAAACTACGAACGGCTATTCGGTATGTCGTTGCTAACGCTCGATGCGCAAACCGATGAGTCGGGTGCTGTTAAAATGAAAGACGGCGAACCTGTCTACCCTCGCCTGCGAAGCTATACCCGCGACAAAGACACCTACCCGGAATATTTTCGCAAACGGCAATGGTTCACCATTGATAGAAGCGATAACCGTCGCACCTTTGTGCTTGCCTCCGACATCGTGTTTCTAAAGGCTGTTAAGAATACCCTGATGTTTGTAGCCATCGTAGCCCCCGTTCAATCGGGCTTAGCATTGCTACTGGCGCTATTGATTAATCAAAAAGTGCGTGGCATTAACATTTTCCGCACCATTTATTTTATGCCAGTCGTTATCTCTATGGTCGTAGTCTCTATGCTATGGCGGTTTATCTATGACGGCCAAAACGGATTGTTAAATAACATTCTCGGCTTCCTCAGTTTCGGCTATCTTGAACCTGTTAATTGGCTTGGCAATACGGCCACAGCACTACCGTCCATAATGGCAATGTCGATCTGGCAAGGCGTTGGGTTCTTCATGATTATTTGGTTGTCAGGATTACAAACAATCCCACCAACACTCTATGAAGCATCCAGAATAGAAGGCGCAAGCGGTTGGCAAACCTTTAGATACGTAACCTGGCCAGGGCTTAGAAACACCGCTATTTTGGTCATGATTGTTATCACCATGCAAGCGTTCACGTTGTATCCGCAAATTGCTGTGATGACTTCTGGCGGACCATTAGATAGTACGCAGTCGATAGTATTCCAAATGGTTGAGCGTGGTTATGAGAAACAAGATATATCGGGCGGCTCTACCATCTCGGTGTTCCTATTCCTCTTTGTGCTCACTATCTCGTTGCTTCAGGGTTTTCTCACCAGGAAAAAATCATGAGCATGCACACAATGAGCCTTGGACAGCAGTCTCGACTATTGGGTCGTTACCTGCTCCTGATGTTTATTGCTTGCATCTTTATCTTTCCCATAGTTTTTATGATGATGTCGTCGCTGAAACCCGATTTTCAGTTACTCAGTGACACAGCATCCATCAGGGCCTTTTTACCTGTTGGCGATATTTCATTGGACAACTACCGGGCAGCATTTGATCGAGCGCCTATCGGGTTATTTATTTTCAATTCGATATTCATTACAGCAACAACGCTACTACTGTCGTTATTTTTGGCATCAGTTGCCGCATTTTCTTTCGTATTTATAGACTGGCGCGGTAAGTCGTTCGTTCTTGCCATAGTGGTAGCCACCTACATACTGCCCTTTGAAACGGTTGCTGTTCCTCTTTTACTGCTGGTTAACAAACTGCCGTGGCTAAGTTCCGAAGGCGTTACCTGGGGATGGCTTAATTCCTATCAAGTCCAAATTATTCCATGGGTAGTGCGGGCGTTGGAAATATTCTTGTTCGTACAGTACTTCAAAGACTTACCAAAAGATCTGGTCGAAGCTGCCCGTGTTGATGGTGCATCATGGTTTCAGATTTACTACAAAATAGTGATGCCACTATCAGGGCCTGTTATTGCAACCGTTGCCATCCTAAAATTTCTGGAAATGTACAACAATCAATTTATCTGGCCCACCATGGTGGTTCAAGAAGAAGGCTATCGACCGATTATGGTCGGGCTACAATACTTCTTTCAACTCAATACCCCTTGGGGCGAAGTCATGGCGTATCTCACCATCATCACGCTTCCTGTTTTGGTTTTCTATCTTGCGCTGCAACGGGCATTTATCGCCTCCATTGCCTCGACAGGAGTTAAAGGTTAAACGTCATGGCTATCTCGATAAAAGATAAATGGGTTTGGGACAGCTGGTATGCCCGAGATGACGATACGTGGCACGCCTATTTTCTTCAGGCTGATAAATCGCTTGGTGATCCTGATCTGCGCCATTGGAATGTAACTCAAGGCCACGCAACCAGCACCGACTTAATCAACTGGGAGCACCTGGGCACTACCTTCTCGCCGTCTGCAGAGGCAGCTTGGGACGACTACACCACATGGACTGGTTGTGTCATAAAAGATCATGACAATACATGGCATCTGTTTTATACCGGCACCACACGTGCTGAAGAAGGCATGTACCAGCGCATTGGTCATGCAACCTCAACTGACATGCATAACTGGACGCGTGTCGGGGATGGCATGTGCTTAGACTTAATCGGCCCGAATGCAAACACCTATGAAGCCGCGCATGAAAAAGGCCACTGGCACGACCGAGCCATGCGCGACCCATGGGTCATTCGTGACCCAGCTGGTGACGGCTGGCTTATGTATTTTACTGCACGCGCGCCGGGTATCACAGAACCTAACGCCGGTGGTGCTATTGGGTTTGCCACTTCAAGTGACTTGAATAACTGGAAGCTGCAACCACCGGTATTTATTGGCGGCTATGGCCAATTAGAAGTACCACAAGTGTTTCAGGTTGAAGATACATGGTATTGCCTGTTCTGTACGGCGGCTGAGCATTGGTCGCAAGAGACCATAAACTCTGCAAAAGAAGCCCCGGTCACTGGCAACCATTATCTTATTGGAGATGGCCCACGTGGACCATGGCACCTGCCCGACGGACCATTTCTCGACGGTGCGCTGCCGTGCTACCGCTATGCTGCTCGCATTGTGGAAAACCAATCCAATTTACATTTGCTGGGCTTTTTGGATACCGGTAAAGAAACCTTTAAAGGCATTGTGGCTGACCCGGTAAGGGTTGAACGATTAGCCAACGGCCTGCTACACATACCGCTTAAGGAACACTGATATGGCTGGGCTCAAGCTTTCAGGCATTCGGAAATCATTTGGTAAAGTTGAAGTGATCAAGGGTATTGATCTAGATATCGAAGACGGCGAGTTTGTCGTTTTTGTAGGCCCATCCGGCTGCGGAAAATCAACCTTACTGCGCCTGATAGCAGGGCTTGAAGATATCACTGCAGGTGAGTTACAGATCGATGGCAAGGTGGTCAATCAGGTTGAACCAAAAGAGCGCGGCATTGCCATGGTGTTTCAAAGCTACGCCATTTTTCCACACATGAGTGTGCGCGAGAACATGGGTTTTGGCTTAACTATTAGACGAGAGAACAAAGCACAGATTAAAGAACGGGTTGACGAAGCCGCGCGTATGTTGCAAATGGAAGACCTGCTCGACAGACGCCCCGACCAACTATCCGGCGGGCAACGACAACGTGTAGCAATTGGACGCGCCGTGGTCCGATCGCCCGATGTGTTTCTATTCGATGAGCCGTTATCAAACCTTGACGCAGCCCTTCGAATGAATACACGAATGGAAATTTCAGAGCTGCACAAGCGGCTGGGTACCACAATGATCTATGTTACCCACGATCAAGTCGAAGCCATGACACTGGCCGATAAAATTGTTGTGCTCAAAGATGGAGAGGTACAACAATACGGACCACCGATGGATTTATATCACTATCCAGCTAACCGGTTCGTTGCGGAATTCATCGGCTCACCACCGATGAACTTTCTAACAGCTGCCGTTGAACAACAGGCAGACGGACAAGTTTTCGCCTCTGCCGATTCTATCGGCAGGGTATCGTTACCCGAGTTCAATTTTGTAAAGCCTGCAACGATGCATCTTGGGCTACGCCCACAATATATAAGTTTAGGCGAAGGGCCAGACTCGCATCATCGCTTTGAGGCAACCGTTGGCGTAACAGAGCGCCTCGGTAGTGAGACACTCATAAATCTTAAAGCCAAAGATGGCACGAAGGTGACAGCCGTGCTGCCAGAAGATGTAGAGTTACAAGCTGATCAAACGGTTATTTTTAATTTTGATGTGAATAAGCTTCGAGTGTTTGCGATATAAACGATGTTCCCTTAATACGGCGCATAGCTAAAAGCTCAACACGCGAAGTGCTCCGTGGTGAATTCCCCCGCCCTAATTGCTTTTCTCTTTCGCTAACAGCAGCAGATCTTATATGCCAGCCGTAGTCAGTGACGATGTCAGTAGCAGTAGCCGCAGTAACGGTCAACATTTGGGTCACATAACAATTGGGGTCACCCATTATAAAATATGCTTGACCCCTATTTTTTTCGTTTGGTGTGTGGGGGGGGGGGGGAACGCTAACCAAACAGC
>CALGJU010000036.1 GCA_937928685.1 uncultured Granulosicoccaceae bacterium | reverse complement strand
GTGGTGTAATTGTAGGTTTCCTTTTTATCAAAATCATATTGTGGGTGGGCAGTTGTCAGCTCTCCATTTACGCCACCGCTTGATTTAAGATGAGATTTCGTTTGTAAGGTATCGGGATCAAACTCGATAGGAATCGATGTTTCAGTCATTGCGACAAATTTGTTTGCAAGGTGCGCAATGTTGACGCTGGTATTATCAGTAAAGTCTGGCAGAAACATTGAGGTGACGCGCTGAAAAATAGTGCGGCAAGGATCGGTTGCGAATTCTGCCACTGCAATCTTGTTGTATTCGGTGTTTTTTTTAAGGGTTTTGCTTTGAATATATTTATTCGCAAACGAGACCTGACCACCGGCAAATGAAAATTTGCAAAGCATGGCCATACCATCCAGCCACGTATTGTATCGACGTTTGCCAAATTCAAACTTTGCCGGACCGTTTCTTATCAAAGTGCCGGTTAGCCAGCCAGGAATATTGCCCTCCACTGGAAGTGAATCAATGGTTATTTCATCTTTAAGTGTTTTGAAACCTATTGCGAATTCTTTCGCCATAATCCCTCCTGTACTACAATTCGAAAAATGGAAAATCAAAACAACGATTTGAATATTTATTTCATCGAGGACACAAAAACACTATAGTAATTCTTTATACGTTTCACCAACAATATGACCCGGCTCACCCGTCAGGACCCTCGCCGCTTGCATTCCAGATATAACCGCAGCTTCTATACACGCGATGTTAAATCCCAAATCAATCCAGGTTCCGGTAAGAATCAGCCGTTCAAAACCGGACTCATCGGTTTTAATCCTATACTTTACGGTGTTAGGGAGCGACAAAACATAACGTTCAGTCGGATCGATATTCGCACGCAAATATTGGTGATCAACTCTATCTTCACCACTCACATTTTCGGGGGCATACAATGCCGACCAGTCAAGACCAGTAGGGTTTATCGAACTTGTCGCTTTAGGCCATAACAACGATGCATCGTTATTGATAAAGTCTACAACGTTGTCTCGTACCCTTTTGTCTGCAGCCGGTTGCGTTTCGTTATTCTTCTGCTCAAGTACGCCACAGTCATAGATTAAATGTTTCGGGCCGTTGGCATCCCAGTTCTCACGCTCCAGCAAATGAGAGAAATCAGTCATACTGGATAAAGGTTCTACATAAGCTCCCACCACCGGTCTGGTTTTATCTACACCCAGTGACTCTGCATCACCGTTAAACCAAAGTTGCATGGCCTGTGTCTGAACAGTTTTTATACCGTTTAACATTCCTCCCCACTTTGCCTCATCAGCTTGTGTCAGCTGTTTTGTTATTTCCGGCAGCGCGTCAAGTGTTATACCAAGTATCACGTGATCAAAATCACCATTATCTGCATCGAGAGTTATTTCACCACCGGTATCGGTCCAGCTATTCCATGCATGCTCAAGATTTTCGCCGGAATCTTTAAGCGCCTGACCTTCAACGATTTGATCAAACAGCGGTCTATTTGGCCAACACTCCAGGTCTTTGACATCAACCAGTGGATCGTACTGATCCTTTTTTAGATTTATTTGTCGACTAATTTTAACGCTTTTTAGCGACTTCTTATCATCAGACAAGCCAAGCTCTGTTACCTTGTGAAAGAAATGGAACTTTACGCCACGCCGTTTCAATACCTGATACAGCGGTGTAAATATAGTATCGCCCATACCGGCATTCATAAAGTACAGGATTGAACCCTTGTATCCCATCACCATTCTCGACAATATCTCAATGGCAATACCTGCAGCCAACCTGGGCTTTTTTGTATCGCCATCTTCATAGTGAAAGGCCAGATCATAAAGCGCTTGCATTGGCGCAGATTCGATGGCGAGCTGGTTTGCCAAAGGCTCTTTAACCAGTTGAATACTGTAAAACCATTCTCTTAGATCCAAATTATTCAAATGGCTATAGCCTTTATACAGCACCCTGTTTTCCAGACATCCGGCAAAATACGACAATGCCAGATAGGACAATGACCACAGTCGTCTTTCATCATCATTGGTTTCTACTGTATCTTTTATGCGTCTCCAACGCTCATTGACTGCCTCTTTAATAAGCCAGACCAATACACTGTGGTCCTTCTCAGTGTGATCTTTTACATCGGCACCAAGACCTGCATGTAAGTGGTGCGCCAGATGCCATAGCGCCGCTTCTCTTTGATCTGTTTCGGGTAAGGTATCAACTCCCCTGTTGCGCAGAACCTCCTCGACGTCAGATGCAGGCTTTACAAGATGTTGAAATTTGTCTGTGAAGTTTTGCCGCTGCTTCTTACGTTTAAATACCGATTTAAATATTTTCATACAACCCGGTGGCTGGAAAAGATCACCAGCAAGATCCCGAATACCCCATTTCAGGAACAGTTCCAGGTAACCCCACATCGATATGATCTCGTTATGCAAACCAGGTTCGAGGTCGTTCTGCGGGAACTCAACCCGCCAGGGCTTGCGTGTGCCGTCCGGCGTTGTTTCCAGCATGTTAAGCCAGTTGATCGGTGTGAAGGCATCCATGGGAGCGCCACTCGGCGTAGAACCCTTGCCACCAGCGCTATACATCCGAGACAAGGGCGCATCAGCGGGTCTGTCAAGCTCTTGATAGACCTTACGCAACGTGCTGAACGCGTTATCGTAGAAACCCAGCCACACATGCAGACCGTGTTCTTCAATGCGGTCACCCAATTCAGTGTTACGACCACTGGCCCCCTTGCCGCCCAGCCGCCAGCCGATTTGATAGATGTCGATTTCATAGTCGTCCTGCTGTGATAGCTGGTAAGCAGCAGTTAATGCCGCCATTCCGCCACCCAACACAGCGACTTTCTTTTTCTTATTAACCATGACAGATCCTTTGTTTGTTCTGCGACTATGCTTTCCAGATTTCCTTACCACCATCTATCTGAAAATCCATCACAACTCTAAACCCATGATAAGACTCGTCAGCCGTTGCAATTCCAAGAGATTCATCAGGCCTGAAACTAAATATTGAGTGCTGTACACATTGGTATTTTCCGAGATACTCGATTTTCTCAAAACGATTGATTTTCGAGTTTGATTCTAAAATGGCCTGATACACCGCCCCGTCAGTCGATGAGTCTCTAATCTGTTTTAAAAGAGCAATAGGAAATTCACTGTTCCACATATCTTTGAAAAGACTTTCGAACAGCGCCCAATCCGGTGTAAAGTCTCCATGAAAGAACTCCTCAGACTCCCGAATAAAACTGAGAATGTATTCGGTCGCTTCCTCTATAGAGGTGATCAAAATGAAGTCCTTTGCGGGCCCCGTAGTTTGGGAAAAATTCAATACCTCGTGAAAAGCCGCATGATCCCCTTTTACTCCATGGCCGAATACCGAGACTGATAAACTATTGGGTGGATCGCCATCACCTTCAACTCCGGTCAGCGCCCCCCAACTTTTAAAAAACCCTAACGATTCCCGACCACTGACCAAAGAATACGGATCGTCCGCAATCACATAGGCTGGAAACAGAACAAGACGATCAATTTTGTCGTTATTATTGGAATCGACTGCTGCCGCCAGTATCCAAATAGTAAGTTCCTTTTCCGAAGTTGTACCTACATCAATCGCTGATGAATACAACGTAGACATATCACCGAGTACCACGAATGCATAATTAGACACTGGAACATATTTAACTGCCCCACCCGAAGGATCACTGAACGTTTTATCCAGCAAAGTCTTTACACTACTTTGATCGACCTTCACAAAAAAACAGTTTAATACTGCATTCTCCACAACGATTGGCGCCGGAAATGACATATCATCATCACGCTCTACATATGCCGGTAACTTGCTGGACTTTCCTTTCATACAGCTAAACAACTTGTTTAACATTATATATCTCCATATGTCTTCGTTGAGCAGCTCGACAATACAGACTGATAGTCATGCATTGCCTGTGAGCAACTTATAGAATTCGATTCGGATAGAGAAGTATCTTCTTGGGAAATCCACACAATTTCTGCGATGCCTGCATGCCACTGATCGCCGCTGCTTCTACACAACCCATATTTATACGACACTCTGTCCAGTCACCGGCGAGTACAAGATTTTTAAACCTGGCTTCACCAGCCTTAAGTCGGTATTTACTGCTATCCTTCACGGACATCACGTAGCGCTCGGATGGGCTGATGTTTACGCGCTGATAACAAGAAACAATCTGTTGATCACCCTCAAAGTCAGGCAATAGTACTTTTATGTGTTTATCTAAAAGAGCTGTGACCACAGACTCATTATGCAGTTTAGATTTATCAACAAATCCGGCGGTGTCTGATGGTGGCGCCTGATCAGGTCCTTCCATGGGTCCGGTAAAATACACAAGTGCCTCAACACTGCCCGGAGTCCAGCCCTCGTCTTCAATGAGATACGACATATCCGCTGCGGTATCCAATGGTGATTCAAAGATGTTTCCTACAACAGCTCCGGTTTGATCGAAACCAAGCTCTTTGAATGACGGCTTTAGCCAGAACTGAGCGGCCTGGGTTTGCACAGTCTTAACATTCTGCACCATGTTTTTCCAATCAGAATTGCTGTTTATCAACTCAGAACAAAGATATGGAAAAGACCCGACCGATATACCCAATACAACCTGATCAAAATCGTCACCTACTTTGAGCGTAAACGGATTCCCTGTATCGACCCATGATGTATAGAAAGACTCAAGATCAACGCCGTCAGCCTGAATTTTATCTCCTTCAAAAATTTGTTCATACCGGGGATGACTTGGCCAGGCGGGTAACGGATGTTGATAGCCATCAATCGTAACCGGAATTAAAGGATCATACTCCGATTGCTTTAGATTAACTTGAGGGACGATATCTACAGCCACCAGCTCACCGGCATTCACATGCAGGTTTGTCACCTTATGGAAGAATTTAAATTTCACACCACGTTGTTTCAGCACCTGGTACATCGGTGCAAAAATAGTATCCCCCATAGCAGACTGCATTTTCCACATAAAAGCACCAGTGTATCCCAACATCATATGGGGCAATGCACGCATGATGGTACCCGCTTCCATATTGGGTACGACATTGCCACCGACACTTCGGCCGCCCTCGTAGGCAAAGACCAATTCATAAAGCACAGTAATGATCGGGCAATCTACAGTCTCTTGAGCTGCACCACAGTCAAGCAACCACTCGCGAAAATCAAAATGGTTAATAGAATCATAGGTATGGAAAAACAAATTATATTTAAAGGCACCGATTATGCAGCTCAAACTCAAATCGACAAGCATAAACACACGTAGAAGATCAACTTCGATATCGTCAATACCTGATAACATTGTCTGATAATCAGCGCGTAGTTTTATAAGCGCCTTTTCACCAAAGCTGTGTATTGCCGAAGCCTTGTGCTTCTCGGTCTTAGTCTCATTGTCTGTAATGTGACCATGCAACTGACGGCACACCTTGATACCGTTCGAATGTGCAGCTGATGCTGCACTGCCACCAGCCGTGTTGTTGTCTATCTGCACCAGCCATGCTTCAACCCACTGCAGTAGCCTTTTAATATACGTTAGAGTACCCGGCAGACTGTCACGATCACCCGGCATTTTTACGCGACCATCAGGCAATGTATCTTCTGGAAAATGAATGCTCCAGCGGTACCATTCATCTCTGAATTTCTGTTCAGCTACCACGAGACTCTGTGGTTTTACGGCGTCTTCCATGGTTTGCAACGGAGTGCCATCAGGTCTGTTGAGCTCCTTGTAACACTGACGCAACAAGCGGAACGAATTTTCATAACAACCCATCAGTATATGGAGTCCGTGCTCCTCTACTCGTTGAGCGCCGTCTACCTCACTTCTGCCACTGGCGCCCTTGCCACCCAGTCGCCAACCAAGTTGATAAATCGTAACTTCATTTTTCTGACGCAACTGTTCAGAACTGGTTAGCTCGAATGCAGCTGTAATAGCTCCAACTCCACCACCCAGAATAGCAATTTTTGTTTTATCATTGGATTTTGACAATCTTAATTTCCTTCTTTTGTCGAAAACACAAAAACTACCGGT
>CALGJU010000035.1 GCA_937928685.1 uncultured Granulosicoccaceae bacterium | reverse complement strand
CTTCCCGTGCATAAGCTTTGGTCTGCCCGGCTGCGTCCACAACTACCACGCCCATCGGTAGATAACCTGCAGTTTTTGAGTGCGCCAATGCCGCTGCGATGATTTGATTGGCTTTGTCTAGCGTCAACTGATTCATATTATATGCTCTAGTGTTATCTATTTTGGTGGAAGTTAAAAGGTCTTGGATCGAATGGGACTTCTCGACAGGAAGTTACCATGTATTGGCTACAATCTCATCACGCACTCGCCAGAGTCTTTTGGTTTCTAGTGACTATTTCATGAAATAGCAGTCAACAGTTAAAGGTGGCGTCGAGGAATATTAAAATCAGTTTGTTCCTTTCCTGTTCTCGTACCTGCGTTCGAACGGCAAACGCTGCAACCCTGTATCATCAGAAGTGCGGACTTAAAGGTCCCCCTCTACATTATTGTGCTCATTGTGCTTTACATATCTTTGCATCGCACATTATAGTTATGGCGTATAGCTAAATTACCAAAGTCAAAAAAACTAGGGGATTCCCATCGATATTTCAGGAGCATCAGCACTTGTAACCGGTGGTGGTAGTGGCTTGGGAGCCGCGACTGCCAGACAACTCGCCAGTATGGGAGCCAACGTTGTCATTCTTGATCTTGATGCCACGCGTGGTGCATCTGTCGCGCAGGAGATCGGCGGCATTTTCGTGCAGACCGATGTTACGGATGAAAACGCTGTTGCAAATGCGTTTGAGTCTGCCTCACAGACACTCGGCAATGCGCCACGCGTGGCGGTTAACTGCGCGGGAGTAGGGCTTGCGGCACGCGTCGTCGGACGGGAGGGTAAGTTGTCTTTTGATGTATTTGATAAGACGATTCAGATAAACCTTTTCGGTACGTACAATGTAATGAGTCATGCAGCAAAATTAATGTCTGATCTGGAACCATTGGATAACGGCGAGCGGGGTGTGATCATTAACACTTCTTCGGTTGCCTGGCAGGATGGTCAGATCGGCCAGGCCGCCTATGCAGCCTCTAAAGGTGCGATCGCTGCGATGACTCTACCTGTTGCACGTGAATTTGCACGAGCAGGCATTCGAGTGATGGGAATAGCTCCGGGGCTCTTCAATACCCCTATGATGGAAGGCTTGCCCGAAGATGTGACCGCCAAAATCGCCGCAGAGGTTCCGTTTCCCCAACGACTGGGTGAACCTAAAGAGTACGGCTTGCTGGTGGCACAGATTGTCGAAAATCCGTATTTAAATGGCACGAATATACGAATTGATGGTGCGGTCAGACTTGCGCCCAAATAGAGTATTTGCAAGTTTACGTTGTGAAGAGAAAACCTATAGCTGTCGAAGATGCATCAATGGATGAACGGTTGCGGCGTTTTCTGGGGTTTCGTTTAAAGCGTGTGTTCAACCTTATAAGGGCAGATCTGCTGGAGCAGCTCGTGCCACTTGGGTTGCATATCACCACGTTCTCAACGCTTGTTGTTATTGTTGATCATCCCGGTCTTCGTCAGTCAGCACTTGCGGATACGCTTGATATAAAAAGTTCCAACATGGTGGCGATTATCGATGATCTGGAGCAACGCGGGTGGATAGAGCGACAACGTGTGCCAGAAGATCGAAGAGCTTTTGCACTTTATGTTACCGAGTCAGGGCAGCGGCTATGCGAAAAGGCAGTGGCTTTAGCGTCTGAGCATGAGTCGAAGTTACTAACATGCCTTAGTGACAAAGAGCTTGAGAGCCTTATGCACATGCTGGAAAAAATCGAAACCACGGCTGAATACAATGACGCAGAGCAGTGAATACGTTGAACACCGTGTAACAAGCACGCAAGAAGCCGATGGCATTCTTCTAATGCAATCAGATATATCGCTCGCACCGGTAGCGAAGCATACCGGTGAGTGGTTGCACTACTGGGCCGGTAAAGCACCGGATCGTGCTTTTTTAATGGAGCGATCAGGTTCGGGCTGGCGCGAGATCAGCTACCGCGAAACCTTACAGCAGGTGCGTGCTGTCGCAGCAACGCTGCTGGCGAGGGGAATGGGGCCTGATACACCCATTGTTATCCTGTCTGGCCCAGGTATTGATCACGGCGTTTTGATGTTAGCAGCGCACTATATTGGAGTCCCGATCGCACCGCTGGCAGAACAGTATTCCTTGATTCCCGAGGCTAGTGGCCGACTGGATTATTGTGTTCAAAAGGTGAAGCCAGCGCTGGTCTATGCTGCTGATGGTGATAAGTATGCAGGCGCGCTCGATAGAGATTCTCTGGCCACCGCGGTAAAACTTGTCAGCTCGAATGTTCCGGAAAATGCATTCAGCTTCGAATCCTTTTTACAAGGCAATGCCAGCGGCGCATTGGAAGAAGCGTATGCGCAGGTCGGGCCGGAGTCTTTGGCAAAAATTCTTTTTACTTCAGGCTCTACTGGCAATCCGAAAGGGGTGCCGCAATCGCAACAGATGCTCACAGTTAATCAGTCGCAATATTTAAGTTGTTTGCCGCTGTTATCCGAACGTCCACCGGTCATCGTCGATTGGTTGCCGTGGAACCATGTGTTTGCTGGAAATTCTAATTTTAATATGATCCTTTCCAATGGTGGAACGCTGGTCCTTGACGATGGAAAGCCGGTGAAAGGATTGTTTGATCGAACGCTTGAGAATCTATCAATGCATGTGGGTACTTTGAGTTTTAATGTGCCTATCGCTTACAGTATGTTGGTTGACGCGTTCAGTAAAGATAAGTCTCTCAGGCAGCGCTTTTTCGCAGATCTGGATATGATTTTTTACGCCGGTGCATCGCTTCCGAAGGATGTATGGAATGCGCTGGAGAAAATGTCTACTGAGGTGTCCGGCAAAGTGCCGATGATGACTTCAAGTTGGGGTCTAACAGAAACTGCACCGTGTTGTTTGATTCATCACCAGGGCGGCGCCGGTTCTGGAATGATCGGTGTGCCGGTGCCTGAGCTAAAGGTTAAACTGATTCCGTATCAGGGTGATCGTTATGAGATACGCGTTAAAGGGCCAAGCGTAATCACGTCATACTTTGATGCGCCTGAAAAGGACGCTGAGTCATTTGATGATGAAGGCTTTTTCATTACTAATGACGCGGTGAAGTTTGTTGATAAAGAGGACCCTTGCGCGGGTGTGCGATTTGATGGTCGTATCACTGAAGATTTTAAGTTGCTTACAGGTACCTGGGTGCAAGCGGCTGAGTTGAGGTTGAGTGCCTTGGCTATTCTTGAAGAGTTGGTGTTGGATGTGGTCGTGACGGGCGCTGATCGTAGTGAAATAGGCTTGTTGGTATTTCCATCAGCAGCGATGGCACCTGCAAATGATGGTGAAGTGGTGACCGATGAAAACTATAAACAAAAATTTCTGGCGCGTATGCAGTTGATTAACGAGGGAGTGGTTGGGTCGTCCAGGCGTGTTGCGCGGGTTTTGCTCATGGCACAGCCGCCGTCGATTAAAGATGCAGAGATTACCGCCAAGGGGAGTTTGAATATCAGTGCGATTCTGGCCAATCGACAGCATTTGCTGGAGCGGTTGTATGATGATTCGGATGTGGCTTGTCTGAAGTGTTAGGGGGGTGAGTTGTGTACTGATGACTTCGTCGGGTTTCCTTGACGTGTGGGCTTGCCACTCGCTGACGCGTCGGGTTTCCTTGATGTGTGTGCTTGCCACTTGCTTACGCGTCGGGTTTCGTTGACGGGCGGGACAGGCCACTTGCTTACGCGTCGGGTTTCGTTGACGAGCGGGACAGGCCACTTGCTTACGCGTCGGGTTTCGTTGACGAGCGGGGCGGGCCACTCGCTCACGCGTCGGGTTTCCTTGACGAGCGGGGTAGGCCGCTTGCTCACGCGTCGGGTTCCTTGACGAGCGGGGCGGGCCACTTGCTTACGCGTCGGGTTTCGCTGACG
>CALGJU010000034.1 GCA_937928685.1 uncultured Granulosicoccaceae bacterium | reverse complement strand
AAGCAGACCATTGTAGCTGAATGCAGGCAATGGTTCTCAGGGTTTGCGCACTATAGATCTGAATCGTCGGCAATCAAACTCAAATCTCTGGACATTACCAGCGCATCTTCACGCGTGCGGCCACTCGAATGCCGTGCCGGCCTAGTACCACGCGCAGACGGCTGAACTCGATAATAGTCTTCGCGACGGCCAATCTCTACAAAGCCCACCGATTCATACAATGCTATGGCCGACCGATTCGACTCACGCACCTCAAGGAAGATGACCTTGGCACCATTGACCATTACAGTCGCTATGGATTGGTGTAGAAGTGCTTTGGCGTAGCCGTGCCTGCGGTAGTCCGGATCAACACAAATATTGAGAATATGCGCCTCTCCCGCGGCACCACTAGCGAACGCGTAAGCCCGCATGCTGCCCTGTTCTCTCAGCACCAGCCCGTGATACCCCACCTTCAAACAATCTCGAATAATCTGCTCTGACCAGGGGAATTGGTAGCTGGCGCGCTCTATCCGCATGACATCGGCAATGTCGTCATGCTGCATTGAGCTAATTTGTAACTCTGGCTCCGACATGCAACCTGGTTATCCCAACCACTGGCGCAACAGTTTGAGATCTTCCCACGCCGGACGCTTCAGCTCAGCGTTGTCGATCAGGTCCTGTGGGTGGAAGGTCACTATTGCAAACGAATTCAACGATGGCAACATGAGTTGCTGCGCACGCAATCCATCAAGCGCGTTGGTATTTCCATTGGAGCGCAGCATCAGAACAATCGCTTTGGGACTAACCGCAGATGAAACTGTTTGCAAGGAATCAGAAGACCCATCAGAGAGAATGGCTTGCACGCGTTGCGCTTCATCTATTTTGATCGCACCGAACATAGAGCCAAGTAGCGTGACACTTTCAGCGTCAGGGACCGGGCCTTCGATGACCACCAACAGCTCAACCCCCTGACTCGACCGGCCAACGGCCACATTCACATGGGGCAGCAAAGCCTTAAGTTCTGCCGGTGAACAGGCTGCCAGCGGCTTCGCTGTGATGGGTGCAGGGTCTGGTGTCGGCTCACGGCTTTCGGTCAGCGCCTGAGTGGGAGCCGCAGGTTTCACTTCGAGTCCACGCGGCACCCACAGATCAATACCCATAGTCTTTAGGTATTGCTGATCCAGAGCATGATTGTCAGCTGCGCCTTTCATAGTAAATCTATTATTCCGACGGCGGATCTATTCGTCTTTTTCTGCGTTTCAACCAACGAAACAACTCAAACGCAGGACCGGACAAGGCGTACACCACAAACCCTGAAAACAACACGCCTGGCGGATCAAGTGACGTAAACACAAATATCAGTACCAGCATCAGCATGACAAAAAACGGCACTCGCTTGTTGCCGCCAATGTCTTTAAAACTGTAGTACCTGAAGTTTGAAACCATCAGTAAGGCTGCAGAAATAGTGACCACCATTGCCAGCGTGGTGACCTGGCTGCCGGTATAGCCATTGTCATGGAACACCCACACGGTCAGTACCATTACCGCCGCAGCTGCAGGACTGGCAAGGCCTTTGAAAAACCTTTTATCAGTGGAGCCGATTTGCACATTGAAGCGCGCCAGACGAAGTGCCGCACACGCCGTGAACAAAAACGCCGCCACCCAACCCGCCTGACCGAAGCCTTGACGAGTTACGTTGTGCAAAGACCACTCGTACATAATTAACGAAGGTGCCAGCCCGAATGAGACCATATCAGAGAGACTGTCGTACTCAGCTCCAAAAGCACTCGAGGTGTTTGTCAATCGCGCTATTCGGCCATCCAGACCGTCCAGCACCATCGCTATCAGTACCGCAATTGCCGCGTACTCAAATCGGTTGTTGATTGCAGCAATAACAGCGTAAAAACCCGCAAACAGTGCAGCCGTGGTAAAGAGGTTGGGCAGTAAATAAATGCCTTTACCTCTCTTATTCAATTTGTCTTGTTCTAAAGAAGCGCTCATCTGGTCTCAGAGTTAACCGGGGTGACGTCATCATCTTCCGACACGGCCATGGTACACCGAATTGGATGCACACCGAATAAGATGCTGACTTAGTTGCAGCGGCAACGATACGCTGCCAGCAATGTAGCTTGATCGCCTGCACGAAAGTGCCCCACCGCAAATGGCAGGGCACATTCATTGGGCATAAGATAGTGCTCCCGCAGCGCCAACTCAAGCCGGCACCGTTCATCGGGTTTAGTGGCTAGACCTTAAGGCCTCTTTCACCACGGGCAATTCCAGTCACACCGGATCGAACCACCTCAAGAATCTGCTCATCGCCAACACTTTTAATAAAGGCGTCAAGCTTGTCACTGTTGCCGGTCAGCTCAATAATGAAAGTTGACTCGGTAACGTCGACAATCTTGCCTTTGTAAATACCGGACAAGCGCTGAATCTCATCACGCTGCACGCCTGAAGCACGCACTTTGATCATCATCATCTCGTGCGCCACGTGTGCCGCCTCAGTGAGATCAACCAGACGAACCACATCTACCAGTTTGTTTAACTGCTTAGTGATCTGCTCAATCGTTCGATCATCACCACTGGTGACGATGGTGGCACGAGACAAAGTGGGATCGTGGGTTGGCGCGACCGTCAACGACTCAATGTTATAGCCGCGCATACTGAATAGACCGGCTACTCTGGATAATGCGCCGGATTCGTTTTCAAGTAGCAGTGAAACAACATGTTTACTCACTGACATTAGTTAAGCTCCCCCACTTTGGGGTGCATACGCATCTCATGATGGCCCTTGCCCGCTTCAATCATTGGATAAACATTTTCAGTGTCGTCAGTAATGAAATCCATGAAGACAAGTTTTTCTTTCATCGCAAACGCTTCTTTTAAAGCACCTTCCACATCACCTGGCTTTTCGATTTTCATACCAACGTGATTATAGGACTCAGCCAGCTTGACAAAATCTGGCAATGCATCAACGTAGGAGTTGGAGTATCGGCCTTCATACTGGAACTCCTGCCACTGCCGCACCATACCAAGATAGCGATTGTTCAGGTTCACCACCTTCACAGGCAAGCCGTATTGCATTGCAGTTGACAGCTCCTGCAAACACATTTGAATACTGGCTTCACCGGTAATACAAACCACCTCTGATTCAGGGTGTGCCAGTTTTACACCCAAGGCGGCTGGCAGGCCAAAGCCCATCGTGCCAAGCCCGCCGGAGTTGATCCAACGACGTGGCTCATCAAACTTATAGTACTGAGCGGCCCACATCTGGTGCTGACCAACATCGGACGTGACATAGGCATCGCCATTCGTCACTTCCCATACTTTTTCAACCACATACTGCGGCTTAATGACACTGTCAGAAGCCTCATACGCCAGGCTCTTAACGCTCTTCCATTCTTCAATCTGCGTCCACCACCTGGCGATATCTTCAGGGTTGGCACGACGACTGTCTTGTGCCAGCAATTCAAGCATTCTAGTCAGCACAACTTTGAGATCACCCACGATCGGAATATCAACCCCGATATTCTTAGCGATGGAGGTGGGGTCAATATCTACATGGATAATTTTTGCATTCGGGCAAAAGTGTTCAATTTCACCAGTGACACGATCATCGAATCGAACACCGACCGCAAGCAACACGTCGCAGTTGTGCATGCCCAGATTTGCTTCGTAGGTGCCGTGCATACCCAGCATGCCGACAAACTGTTTATCAGAAGCAGGGTATGCCCCCAGCCCCATCAACGTGCTGGTTACCGGGTAACCAAGTTCTTGTGCCAACTTGCAGAGCTCTTTATGAGACTCGCTCATCAGTACACCACCACCTGTGTAGATCATTGGCTGCTTTGCCTGCGCCAGCAATTCAACCGCTTTACGGACCTGGCCAACATGCCCGCCACTCACGGGTGCATACGAACGCATCGACACTTCAGTCGGGTACTCATAGGGAATTTTGATATGCGGGGCAGTGAAATCTTTCGGGATATCAACCACCACAGGCCCCGGTCTGCCGGTCGTTGCCACATAAAAAGCCTTTTTCATTACGCTTGCTATTTCATCAGCGCTTTTGACCATAAAATTATGTTTTACACATGGACGCGTGCAACCGATCGCGTCGACTTCCTGAAACGCGTCAGTTCCAATGTACTTTGACGTCACCTGACCTGTTATGACCACCAGTGGAATCGAATCCAGGTGGGCTGTTGCGATGCCTGTTATCGCATTAGTCGCGCCCGGTCCGGATGTTACCAGCACCACGCCGGGCTTACCTGTCGCCCGCGAATAGCCATCGGCCATGTGGGTCGCGCCTTGTTCATGCCTGACCAGAATATGCTTGACTTGCTGCTGTCGGAAAATCGCGTCATAAATGTGCAGCACTGCACCACCCGGGTAGCCGAATACATACTCGACACCCTCGTCTTGCAGAGACTGGATTAAAATTTCACCACCGGATAATTCCACTGAGATTTCTACCTGTTCGATCTATTGATTATCTGATTATTAAGGGGATTTGATATGTCATAAGGACTGTTAACAGCCTTTGCGCCCGCGCAACTTTGTTGCACTGACCAACGAAGCATCGAATATCCAGCGTTTCGGGTGGGGCTGGCGTACTCAGATACGCTGTTGTGGTTTACCATCCGCTGATGAGCACGGCTTGTTTCCACGGTTTCGCTCGGAATTAACGAAGTGCTCGGCATCACATATTCGCCGAGGACACAATATGACATTTCGACCGATCAGCGTCTAGTACCCTGCGAGACATTTGTCGCAAGATCTCCACAGCGCACATTTTAACATTGCAGGTATCTGTTTTCTTGCGATCCGGACTTTTCGGGCCACAGCTTGATACACTGATTGCCGTTACCTATGGAACAAGCTTGCTTGGCTGCCACTCAAATCTATGATGAATAGCCGTATTTGTACTCTACTGTTGACCACCACCCTGCTGGTCGGATCCAACGCCCCCGCCGCCTACCCGCGTCTGAATCTTCCTCAGATGGGGGAGCCTGCTGATCTGGTCATGTCGCCTCGCGATGAAAAACGGATTGGACGCGGCTACATGCGCCAGATCCGTTCGCACCTTGATCTGGTTACCGATCCGGAAGTTAATGACTATGTTCAAAAACTTGGTAAACGCCTGGTCGCAACACAGCCGGGCGTCAACGCTGATGACTTTACTTTTTTTGTCGTTAACAACCCGGAGATTAACGCGTTCGCGATTCCCGGCGGATTTATCGGCATCAACAGCGGGCTAATCACTGCTGCCGCCAACGAATCACAGCTGGCAAGCGTGGTTGCCCACGAGGCTGCACACGTAATGCAAAGGCACATCGCCAGATTGTATGCGAGCCAGGGCAATCAGGGCATGAAAACCGCTGCCGCCATTGTTGCTGCGATCCTGATTTCACAAAAGTCTGCCGAGGCAGGCCAGGCCGCACTGCTGACAGGATTAGCGGCCTCCCGCCAGTCGGTGATCAACTTCACTCGCAGTAATGAGTACGAGGCAGATCGTCTGGGTATTCAGCTGCTTTCAGAAGCCAACTACAATCCTCGTGGCATGGTCGATTTTTTCGAAGTGCTGCGTCGACAGATCGCTTTAAATGTCACGGAGCGGCTGGAATTCCTGCAAACTCATCCACTGACCAATAATCGTATCTCAGAGGCGCGCAATAACTCCGAGCGCCTGGCCAACCCGGTAGGTATACAAGACACAACTGATTTTCAATTCCAGCAGATGAAATTGAAAGTTATGCACTCGGACAACCCCGGCTCCATGCTTCGGGCGCTTCGAAACGGCCACATCAGCAACAGCGAAACCGCCCGGCTTTACGGGCAGATACTATTGCACCTTGATGCCGGCCAGGCAAAAAAAGCCGCTCCACTGACTGACAAATTACTTGCGCTACAGCCGTATAACAACTCGAGCCGTCTGGCAGCGGCCCGCGTGGCACTGGCGACAAAAGACTATGAACGCGCAGAGACGCTGCTACGGTCCATCACTAACATTCAACCAGACCACTATGCCGCCACAGAGGTACTCATAGAAACCGTTGTACAACAAGGTAACATTGAACAGGCAGAGCGTATTATCCAGCAATACCTGCGCAGCACCACACAGCCTGCCCCGTCAGCGTATCGCAAATATGCACGCGTACTAGAACTCAAAGGGCAACTGACAGCCGCCCACGAAGCAATGGCTGATCACTATTTTTCACTTGATGAAAATCGTGAAGCCATTGGCCAGCTCGAGCTGGCACT
>CALGJU010000033.1 GCA_937928685.1 uncultured Granulosicoccaceae bacterium | reverse complement strand
CCACTAACACTCGCCAACAGACTGCTTAGATTCAGCGCTATTGCCAGCGGTATTAGAAGGCATCTACGAAGGCAATTACAGAAAAATGCCTGATGATGCGGAGGCATACGTTAGCTGCTTATCTCCAGTTAAATCCATATTGCTCAGAGGCCTGTGTTGCAACACTTCTGGCCGCTATGCCGATCTCATTCGAAACACCGGTTGGCCAGTACACGTTTAGCGTAGGGGAGTCGATACCGAATAGCGTGTAATACACTACATTGGCTGCCAGGTAGGACAGGGCGGTGGTTGGATGTACCTCGTCAGCAGTCATGGCGTCCTCAACCTGCCGCTCTGACAATATGTTGGATAATTGTTGATAGAGGGAGCGGTAAGCCATGCCGTTGGGGGCGTATGAAATTGAATTTCTCTGAGCAGCGTTTCGATAAATATCGTGAGCTGCCGGTCCGAAGGCGTCCTCGGCGGGTGATATTCGATCGTCGGGAGACCATAGCCCGAAGAGCGCAACGTTGGTATTAGTTTGCCTGGCAAGGCTTGCGAACTGATCAACATAGAGATCGAAGCGGGCTTTCTTTTCCTCACTCTCGTGAATATCATAGCGACCCTGCATAATGATCAAATCGTAGTTGCCGCTTTCAATTCTACCGCGAGGGGTGCCAGTGCCATTGCCAAGCTCCCAGTGCTGTTTGAGTGTGCCTCCGCCAATAGAGTTGAGTGTGTAGTTAACGTTGATGCCGGAGCGGCTCATCAAGCTGGTAAGTTGACTGAGCGGTCCGGCGTTTGTGCTGATACCGTCAATGGTTGGAACATACGCCATGTACGAGTTGCCAATAAAAAGAATATTCAGTGACTCTGGTATATCGGGGTACAGTGCCTGATAGCTACTTTCAACACTTGAGAATGTCGGTGTTGTCGAGATGGCTGCCACTGTGTCATTGGTGGTGAGTTCATTACGGCCAGAAGTTGCTGATTCTAACTCAGCAATTCTGGCTCTCAATTGCCTGTTGATAGTTTCCAATTCAAATAGCTGTGCTTGACATGCATCGGGGGAACCAGCGCTTTGGTTGTTCACCGCTTGTGTTGTTGGTGGCATTGTGGATGCCGCAACGCACGAAGCGCCGTTCTCCCAACCCCAGCCATTTTCAGTATTTGTACTGTGTTGGCAGGTAGGAGTAACAATAACGGTATTTGATGCCGTGTTCGGCAACGCGCATGACTCGCCATTTTCCCAGCCCCAACCGTCGCCATCTAAATCGCTGTCAGCATTGATACACACCGGCGCAGCATTGACTGAGGAGATCATCGTTAGAGCTGTAAATACACACGTTTGGAGCTTCATGCGAGCTTGTCTTCTCAAAAAAACTAGAGCGTATCAGCGTTTCGAAGCCTAAGTGTCGACGGGTTCACAAAAAGAAATTCCCGGAATCGTATGTCCGACTAAAAGAAAACCGAACAGAACAAGGTTTGTGTTGAAAAGTCATCACGGCGAAAGGGTGGGCAGTAGGTTAGAAATCTATCGATTACCAGTGACGCGGCAAGCTAAAGGATCTGTTCCAGTACACTAGTGGTACATGGTGTGTGCTGGAGCGTATTACCAGTCATAATAAAACCCGCTCTTATGCTCACCTATAGCCAATGCCCTACCTCATACTTTCCGTACTTTTAGCCGCCCTGGTTTATGGCCCCAGTTTCTGGATATCGCGGGTCATGCGCAGGCATGGTCGTGCGCGCGAGGATCTTCCAGGCACCGGTGGGGAGTTAGCAGCACACTTGATTAAAAGGTTTGAGCTTAAGGATGTAAAGCTTGAAACCACGGACGATGGTAAAGATCACTATGATCCTGCCAACCGCACAGTGCGGTTAGGGGAGTCGAATTTCAATGGCAAGTCACTTACCGCCGTGGCCGTTGCGGCCCATGAAGTAGGGCATGCGATTCAGTTCGATAGAGAAGAGTCGATTTCAAAGCTGCGCAGCAAGTATTTGCCAACGGCTTATTTTTTGAAAAAATGCGGGGTAATATTGCTCACCGCCGTGCCTTTCATCGCTGTGCTATTGCGAGTACCGGGTGCGGTCTTCGGGTTCGTAGCACTGGGACTATTATTTCAGCTACTGGGGGCACTGGCCTACCTGGTCATACTGCCGGAAGAGTGGGACGCAAGTTTTAGAAAAGCCATGCCAATCCTGATTGAAGGAAAGTACATCAGTGATGCAGATATTCCCGCCGTGCAAAGCGTATTAAAAGCCGCTGCGTTTACTTATTTTGCAGCGGCCCTAGCAGATCTTCTGAATATTGGAAGGTGGATTATGATATTGCGTCGCTAGCGTGCAGAACAACAATTGCTATGGTGCACTCGATCTATTGGTGATAACGGCTTTTACTAACCCGTTATCTTGTGTTGCATTGTTACGTCTAACCACTGCGAATAGCAGTGGTTAGATTCAAGAGTGTTGCGTTACAAGCCCAAAGCCATTTTGGCTTACTAACTGGCTTCAGATGTTGATACGTTTGGCACAGAGTTCAGAGGGTCTCCCGGGCAATTGGCTGCATGTTCGAAACCATCAACCTTGCCGTTACCGTCACCGCCTTTGGCGTCAAATATAATGTCGTCTGTGCTGCCGGGTCCGATGCCACCAACGCCGTTTCGAACCGGGGTGAAGTCACCGTTACTAAGGTGCTCCCGGGTTTTCCACGCGATATTATGGTCGGCACAGGAAGTATCCCCACTGACACCGATAGCACCAATCACATTGCCATTGTGGTAAAGGGCAACCCCACCTCCAAACACATTTACGCCACCGATTCTGCCTCCTTTCATGGGATCATTCTCAGTACCGAACGCGTTTCCGTTGCCAGCGTAGGCAACCGATGTGTCAACCGGGTTGCTTGCCTGCAAGCCAAACAGAGAAGCGTTGTCTTGCACGGGTGCAAACAGGTTCGCAGTTGACAGTGCGAGTTGCCTGTTAGAAAACGCATTAGCAGTATTGGCTTTTTGAGCTGATATCACACGGCTGCCAGGCCATGGGTCATCACCGACAAGTCCGTCAGCTGTGGTCACCTGACAAACTACACCGGAACGATCAACGAGCGTGGCCCACATGGCGAAGTCAAGACCGCCATTGCTACTGCCAAGGGCATTGCTTAGCGCGTCTGTTAAATCAGAATGTGTAATCAATGAACACGCACTGTCGCCAGTCTGACTTGAGCCGCCCACCACACAGGAGACACCGTTTTCATAACCCCAGCCGTCGCCATCCGGGTCGGTAGCGCTCCCGTTAACACAGACGGGGGCATGATCGTCAGCAAGTGCCGGAGTGAGTGTGTTTGATACGATAAACACAGCCACCATGGTGGTTGCAAAAACAGTGGTTGCAAAAACGCTATTGATTGATCGATCCATCTTAAGAAATCTCCTTGATTTATGAGTTGGCTTTTAGCCGATATTGGTCAGTTTTTCCTGAAATAATGTATTTGATGCAGGCGCACAGGTCTGGCGGTCTTCGAATGAACTGCATTTCAATACATACTTGGCTTGTTCACCGTTAAAAACTACACTTCTAAGTAAACTGTGCGACGTTGTGGTACTTAGTTGAGGCTGTCTATCTGTGCTACTCCTATTTTCACTATCGGGGAGGATCTGCTTCATGGGAAATCAGATCACCACTGCGGAGCAGAATGAAAGTATAAAGTTCGCTGAGCAAGTGGCAATAACCCATATACACTAGGCAATTCGTTTAGGAGGGGTATCGTAAGGATGATCATCCGAGAGTGGGATGATAGATTAAGCAATCGAATTGCAGGTCATGGCTGGTTTGAGGGTCAATATAAAAGTGGGAAGTTGGTAAAGCCAAAACTAAAGGGCGCTAAGCCGCTCGACAGGCTGGACAGACCATTATCAATAGATAAATCAGTAAGAATCAGCCAATCGGGAATGGGGGCCTTCTTGTCTCACCTTAGTTAAAAACTAACTAATCCGGCTGCCAGAGCGCGCTCAGCGGTACTGCGTAAAGGCAATCGCCGAAACGAGTAAGCGTTTCACCGTCGTAGAGGACAACCCCTGCAACAAAGCGCGGGCCAAGTGCTGCTGCCAGTTTCTTTAAGCCGCGAAAATCTTTCGAACTAACCGTTGCTGCTGCTTTGATTTCAATGCCGGTGACCGCTTGTGGCAACGGTAGATTGGCTTCTATATAAAGAAAATTGCGAGCCTAATGTTGCTTCTTTCAAAAGAAGGCATTCGGAACCTTGAAATCCTAGTGTACGAACTTACGACGCAGTATCAGAATGCTGCCAACAAAACTGGTGAGGAAAATCTTTCAGATGCACGTGCCCTTATTGCAGAACTAGTGCGAAGGTACTGGGTGTTAGGGATGGATTAACCCGCAAACGAGTGGCCTGATTAAGGTGCAAATTGACACCGTTGATGGCGCTACCGATCGAGAGGATCTACGTCTGGACCCGGAGGCGATCGAGCGCTACGTCAACGCCGAACACGGACATCACTACTTCTTATTTTCAGTGGTTTCGTTTTTCTCGCACTCACTGATTGAAGGTATTTTTGCCACCGCCGGCATCCCCGCCCTCGTATACCTGGCATACATCATCTGGATGCCGTTTAGGCACAATGCGTGAGTAAAGGTGGCGAATTGCTATCAATATGTTAAAAAGCAATCATTGATAACAAAATTCAATGGTGACGGCACATGCCAACGATTTTCGTACGCAACCTCCCGGAAGAGGTACATCGCGCACTCAGAGTGCGAGCTGCTCAACATGGGCGCAGCACAGAGGCTGAGGTCCGCGCCATTCTCGAAGATGCAGTGAACCCTGAAGGGCGAATTGCTCTTGGATCATTGCTTGCCAGTATCGCTCGTGATGGTGGAATAGATGACGACGCACTCCCGCTATTTCAACGAGATAGTGAACCGGCCAAGCTTGTGAAATTTGAATGA
>CALGJU010000032.1 GCA_937928685.1 uncultured Granulosicoccaceae bacterium | reverse complement strand
ACTGACGGGCTGGGTGCAGTGGGTGCTTACAAGTCGCTGTCTAGCTACACATCTCTTGGCGGCACATTGACTGTTTTCGCTCTTTAAGAAAGCTTAAGTGTGTAATCCTCTAGCGAGGAATAGAACGGGCCGCCATGTGCGGCCCGTTTTTGTATATATGTTTGTATATATGATTGTGTGAGTCAGTGGTTGAATGTAGTCTGGATCTTCTAAAAGAGATGGGTTGTATTCGACTGATTTCCGTTTTGGTTGTGATGCCAGGGTGGTAATTGACCTGCCGGAACCTATATCCTTAAGTACCGTTGAAACACTAACTGGGAAACATGAGAAATTACCGACGAGGTATCGTTCAGTTCATAAGCGTATTGTTTGTCGCTTGTCTTACTGGCAATGTGTTTGCAGCCAGCTCCAGCCGACAGGCATTGACTACGACGGTGCTCAGGGTTTGTGCAGATCCTTCTAATCTACCGTTTTCAAACAATAAGCTTGAAGGATTTGAAAACAAAGTTATTGCACTCATCGCAGATGAGTTGGGGCTTGAAGTTCAATACACCTGGTTTCCTCAGACTATCGGCTTTGTTCGCAATACATTGCGCATGCGTGATTGCGATTTAATTTCCGGAATTACCACCACAAGTGAATTGGTACAGAACACCAATCCTTATTATCACTCGGCCTATGTAATGGTCTACAGAAAAGATTCTGGTATGACGGCAACATCTATGTCAACGATGGACCTTAAAGATAAAAAGCTTGGTGTTATAGCCGGTACCCCACCAGCCAATCTTATTGCACAACGGGGATTGCTGAAAAATATAAAGCCCTATCAATTGGTGGCGGATACAAGGCATCACAAGCCTGCACGTGAAGCAATATCTGATGTGGCAAGTGGTATTACTGATGTTGCGTTTGTATGGGGTCCGTTAGCAGCATTCCATGCACGTGAGTTTGATGCTGAACTGGTGCTTGCGCCAATGGTGAATGAAAACACCAGAACCCGCCTGGCTTTTCGAGTCTCGATGGCTGTTCGCTACAATGAAACTGATTGGAAGCATAAGATAAACGAAGTACTGGCGGAACTCACGCCAGAAATAAATGACATTTTGCGCTCATACGGGGTGCCGTTGTTGGATGAAAAAGGTCAGCCGCTCGATATATGAGATTGCCCGTGGCCATACATTTTCGTCGGTTGCAACATGCGACTGCAGTGATTAAGCAATGCGGCTATTTTGGTAATAGCTTTAGTCGTTGCTCTGTATCCTGTAGGCACGTTATTAGCCGGGTTATGATCGGAATGTGTTGCCTGTTATCTGGCTCTGTCTCTCTGGCCAGTGCCAGTGATGTTGATGAGCCAAATGATTATCGCATGGAAGATTATGATGCACCTGTGCCATCACTACTTACTGGTGCCACCTTGGTTGATGCGTTTGAAGTTAAACGCTTGCTAGAAGAGCACAATGCCTTAGTGATTGATGTGATTCCAGAGCATCGCAAGCCGGACTTTTTGCCTGAAAATCAAATTTGGATACCACCGGCTCATAAAGGAGTAGCCGGTTCAATATGGCTGCCAGATATCGGTTATGGAGTATTGTCCGAGGCAACAGAAAAGTACTTTAAAAACAACCTCGAAAAGTATACTGATTCAAATAAAGATCACCCGGTAGTATTTTACTGCCGCATGGATTGTTGGATGTCATGGAATGCTGGTAAGCGTGCGCTTAGCTACGGCTACACTAATGTTTACTGGTTTTCATATGGCATTGATGGTTGGATGTTTGAGGATTTCGAGCGTCAGGCTCTGACAGCAGAGCCGGGTGTTCGACAGTGACGGATCGTTTTAATACTTCATTAGAGCTATCGAGTATCACGGCTCGGTTAGCACGCAACTGCGACTTAAATTTTCCCTGGGAGAAAGGTTTGAAAGCTATCAATAATGTCCGCGCCGCGCTGGTCGCCATTTCTGTGGTGATGGGTGCGACGCTTAACGTTGCCCACGCCCAGACAGCTGGCTTACTTGCTGGTGGAGCAGAAGAGTTGCCGCCGTTGATACTGTCGGTGGTAAAACCGTTGGCAGACGGTCCGATTACATTGAAGTCGGGTGAGTATTATAAAATCACGATCATATGCGACGGCTCCGGGGAGCTTGCACTCGCAGGCAGTGGTTTTTTTAGAAATATCTGGGTTGATGAGGTGGTGATTAACGATATTGAAATAAGACCTTTTGGGATCGAAAGCATGGAGTTCGATGATGAAGGTGAGGCTGAAATTAAGTTCATCGCCATTCGTCCCGGCACCTACGAACTTCGCATCCCGGGCACCACCGGTAAGTCTCAAGGGGTAACTATAGTTATCGAGGGATAGTTAACTGACTTGACTACTAAGCAAAGTGCCATGAATTTTATTCAATACTGTACAGCGTCAAAGCACAATTTCTGTGCATACGTTAAGCAAGTGTTTGTCGTTGTTTTGGTTTTTTCTGCCACGGCAGGCAATGCGATCGCTGAACTTGAGGCTGATATATTTTATCTGTTGCGTGATATTGAACCGCCGCTGCCGTTGTCGCTAATCGACAAACGTATAGAAAAAGATGGATTCGCAGGCGCTCAGCTGGGTTTGAATGATAATCAAACCACTGGTAGTTTTCTTGGCCACAAGTATGAGCTTGTCGAAGTGTTGATCCCTGCACAAGGCGATGTTGTTGAGAGCGTGCAAGCTGCAGGACTAAATCCACCAAAAATTATTGTCGCGAATCTTAATGCAATTGATCTGTTGACTGTCGCTGACGCTTATCCTGACGCGCTGGTACTAAATGTCTATGCTCGTGATGATCACCTTAGGCAGCAGGAATGCCGTGCCAACGTATTACATTTGCCACCATCAAGAGCAATGCTGGCAGATGGTTTAGCGCAGTATCTGGCCTGGAAGCGTTGGAACAAAGTGGTGGTGGTCACCGGGCGTCATCCTGAAGATGCGCTCTATGCTGAGGCACTTGAGCGCTCGATCAAACGCTTTGGACTGAAAGTAATTGACCGTAACAACTGGACCAGTGTTCCAGGTGCCAGGCGAACAGATTCGGGTCATCATACAGCGCAGCAGGAAATTCCTGCATTTACGCAATTCAAAGAGCACGATGTTTTGCTTGTCGCTGATGAGGTTGATGAATTTGGCGAGTATCTCTCATATCGTAGCCGGCTGCCACGTCCGGTGGCAGGTACACAGGGATTAATGCCGACATCGTGGCATAGATCGCATGAGCAATGGGGGGCTACGCAAATTCAAAGGCGTTTTGAGAAAATAGCCAACCGTATCATGACAGAGAAAGATTATTCGTCATGGCTTGCGATGAGAGCACTAGGGGAAGCAATTACCAATACCAACAGTGCAGATCCTGTGGCACTTAAGGAGTTTATCCTGTCGGGTAAGTTCAAGTTGGCGGGCTTTAAAGGTAAAGCGCTGTCGTTTCGCACTTATAATGGACAGCTACGCCAACCGATTCTTGTTGTGTCGCCTCGTATGTTGATCACGGTTTCACCACAGCAGGGGTTTCTGCACCAACTCACCGAATTAGATACACTGGGTTTTGATGAGCCTGAGTCGACCTGTAAAGTGTTTAAGTAACGAATTTCAATAAAGGAAACGTAAATGAAAAGACCAAGTTACCGAGTTTGTTTTGTTGGCGCCGTGTCTTTGATGCTTGCAACTAATGCAGGCGCTTACAGCATTTATGTTTCAAACGAAAAAGACAACACAATCTCAATCATAGATGGCGATACATTAAAGGTAACCGACACAGTCACAGTCGGTGAGAGGCCTCGAGGTATCGTGTTATCCCATGATAGCTCTGTCTTGTATATGTGTACCAGTGATGAAGATCATGTTGAAGTGCTCGATATCAACACGTTGAAGGTGACGCATACATTGCCGTCTGGTCCTGATCCGGAGCTGATGAGTTTGAACCCGGAGGGTACTAAACTTTACATTGCGAACGAAGACGACAACCTTGTCACTGTCGTAAATATTGATGAGCGAACCAAAGATGTGGAAATTCCTGTTGGAATTGAACCGGAAGGGATCGGCGTAAGCCCGGACGGCAAATGGCTGGTGAATACTTCTGAAACTACCAATATGGCTCATTTCATCAATACTGACACGCTGAAGATTGAAGCGAATGTATTGGTTGATACGCGACCACGTGTGGCACAGTTTACCGGGGACGGTGCTGAGGTCTGGGTGTCTTCAGAGATTGGTGGAACGGTCAGTATTATCGACGCCGATAGCAAGGAGATTAAACATAAAATAAGTTTTGAGGTGCGTGGACTGGCTCCTGAATCTATTCAGCCGGTCGGCGTCAAGCTGTCAACGGATGGATCAAATCTCGCCTACATCGCCTTGGGTCCGGCAGCCCGTGTAGCGATTGTGAATATGGAAACCTATGAGGTTGAAAAGTACCTGCTGGTAGGGCAACGTGTCTGGAACCTGGAGTTTTCACCAGAGCAGGATCGTCTGTTTACCACCAATGGGGTATCCGGTGATGTGTCAGTGATCGATTTAAAAAAGCAACGTGTTATAAAGTCGGTTAAAGTGGGCCGGTTTCCGTGGGGTCTGGCCATCAGTCCTGACAAACAGGGATAACAGCCATCTACCACTTGCTGCGAAATATTAACACTTTTCAACACCGCTACGGTGCCAGGACAGGGCTTTGACTGCCGATACCAACGCAAGCCTTAGTGCTCGAAATATCAACTTTAGTTTTGGACGGAAACCCGTTCTAGATAACGTTCAAATAGATGTACCGAATGGAAAATTTGTTGCACTGTTGGGCCAGAACGGAGCAGGCAAGACAACGCTTTTTTCTATTATTACCGGTCTCTATGCAGCCCATGGTGGTGAGATTAGCATTGGCGGCTTCGATCTGCGTAAAAACACGCAACAGGCACTGGGCTCCATCGGGGTCGTGTTCCAGCGTCCGACGCTTGATCGCGATCTGACAGTCAGGCAGAACCTGCGTTACTTTTGCAACCTGCACGGCATTTCAGCGGCAGACGCGCACCAACGAATTGATAATGCACTGGCAGGCTACGGTCTGTCTGACTTGCATAAGCGCAAAGTGACGCAGCTAAGTGGCGGTCAGCAGAGGCGTGTTGAGTTGGTGCGTGCAACGTTGCACGACCCTCGTTTTCTGTTGCTGGATGAACCGACTGTCGGTCTTGATCATGCCAATCGAATGGAATTTGTAAGCAACGTCAAAGCGCTGTGTAAAGAGCGTAGTTTAGGGGTGCTTTGGGCCACCCATTTAATGGATGAGGTTGAAGATGCAGATTATGTTTACATTCTGCACCACGGTAAAATATTGTTTGAAGGTGGATCAGGTGATCTGCTAGAGACGCACGGCAAAAACAGTATTGCAGAACTCTACAGCCATCTGACAAGTAAACAAGCCGATGCAAAAAGCCTATGAATATCAATCACGCCGCAAGTTGCTTTAGAGGGATTCTGGCGCGCGAGAGTCTACGATTCTTAAATCAGCGTGCGCGTTTTTTTGCAGCTCTGGTTCGGCCACTGGTATGGCTGTTTATATTTGCAGCTGGCTTTCGCTCTGTACTTGGCGTGTCGATCATACCTCCGTACCAAACCTATGTGCTCTATGAGGAATATATAACACCTGGTTTGCTCGGCATGATCATGTTGTTCAATGGCATGCAGAGTTCACTTTCGATGGTATATGACCGGGAAATGGGCAGTATGCGTTTGCTGTTGGTGTCACCTCTGCCGCGTTGGTTTTTATTGCTTTCCAAATTGTTGGCGGGCGTTGGTGTTGCATTGCTGCAAGTGTATGTGTTTTTGCTCATCGCATGGTTCTGGGAGGTGCGGCCCCCGGTGGCCGGATACTTTATGGTGATACCTGCGCTAATACTCTCCGGTCTCATGCTGGGTGCACTCGGATTAATGTTGTCGTCCTTTGTGACTCAGCTTGAAAATTTTGCCGGTGTGATGAACTTTGTTATTTTTCCTATGTTTTTTGCATCCTCCGCGCTCTATCCATTATGGCGGGTTCGTGATTCAAGCGAAATACTGTATTGGATCGCTAATCTTAATCCGTTTACTCATGCTGTTGAATTTGTACGGTTCGCACTGTACCTGGAATTTAACTGGCAGGCCGGGCTGATTACACTTTTGTGTACCTTGTTCTTTTTGGCAGTCGCTATTTGGGGTTACGATCCTTTACGAGGTTTTCTGCCCCGCAAAGGTGGCGCCGCCGCTTAGAACCATAAGGAGTTCTGATGAACTTAATAACTAAGTCAGTTTATTTGTTTGCCCGAATGAGAAACGGTGCTTTGGCTGTCCTTGTTGCGTGTGCGGCTCTTGCCCCGGCAATGGCGGTGGCAAATACTGAGATAGATATTGAATGGCCGTGTATACAAGGTTATGTGCCTGAGGTGGCAATAGCCGTGGTATGGCCAGAACCGATTGAAGAGGATGTTATTGGCAGTTGGCTCAAAGACAAACAGGTTAAAAAAGTGGTTAATGAGCTGGGCCAGCTCGAGGAACTCAGCGAGGCCGCTCAAGACCGTATACAAACATTTGCCGAGTCAATTCCTGAAGACAAGCGAATTGATGTCTATAACAAAGTCGCAGATGGGGTTGTGTACAGATTCAACCAGCGACGTAGTGACTACTTCAAGGGTATTCGCAAGTTTACCCGGCAACAGATTGCCATGTCTCAGCAGGTTCAATCGCATTTGAATGAGTTGGTAGCCCTTGAGGGTAAGACTGACGCAGACTCGGTAAAGAGAATGTCCGAAATACGAGAAACCACGGCTTGGCAGCAAAGGATATTTGATCGGCGAGAGAGTGCAATTCGTCTTTTATGTGAAGCGCCGGTAGATCTTGAAACAGTGATGGGAGACATTCTGAGGGACTTGGCCCAGTACCTACCGTAGTAACTGGTGTGTGTGGCTGCAACATTTGATTGCCAGGGTGTGTGTCTATGAAAAAGCAGGATGATGAACTAGGTGAATCCTCAGCTGACAGTCAACACCTGTTGCCAGAGGACAACGAACTAAATGCCAGGCGCTATTATTTATCGCGCATGGCGGCTGCTGGTGGATCACTTTTTTTAGCAGGTGCAGGTGCAGCGGCAGAAGAGAAAACAGATGATGCGCCTCTTGACTTTGGCTTTATCAAGCAACCTCCGGGAGAGTTATATTCGTTAGGCAGGCATCGGCTTCATTCGTTGTGTGTAGGTGAGGGCGAGGTGACTGTTTTATTTGAGCCGGGCTTGGGTGGATCTTCACTTGAATGGTTGCCGATTACCGAAGAGATAAAAAGTAAAGTAAGAACCTGTCTTTACGATCGCGCTGGCTATGCGTGGAGTGATCCGGGTGGTAACCCGCGTCACGTAGTAAGGCTTGCGAACGAAGCCAGGCAGTTACTACGCGAACTGAAGGTTGATAAAAAAGTAATACTGGTTGGGCACTCGTATGGCGGGTTGATTATGCGTCAGTTGGCGGCAACAATACCTGACAGCGTGATTGGTATGATACTGGTTGACGCTTCACACGAAGATCAATTCAGCCGCCTGGCGGGCGAGAGTAGTGTGTCGATGTTACCTACATCGGAAAATTTTGTGGTTGCCGCACCTGAATTACCGGTCGGGTTACGGGACGATATTCGACGGAAAATTCTCGCGTTTTCACGTATGCGCAAAACCTACACAGCGCTGCACGCAGAGATCGCGTCTTTTCGTGACTCATGCAACTATATAAAAGAAAATCGTCAAAAATTTGATTTTCCGGTGGTAGTAATCAGTCGCGGTCTGGATCCGTATGCTGACGACAATGTGACGGGTAATAAAAATAGAATCTGGCATGAACTGCAGGCGGAATTTTTGTCTCTTAGCGATAACGCAGAGCAAAAAATTGCAGATAACAGCGGTCATCACATCCATATTGATCAACCCGAATTGATTAATGATGCGATCGATAAATTGCTGTCCATGCAAGGCAAAGCAAAATGACACGACGAGCTAAAAACAAAGATAGTGCTAGCGCCGCACAGTCGGTTGTAGCGGGTGGCGGGCTGCTTTCACGCAGAAAGTTTATTGCCGGCACCGCTGTCGGTGGGTCAATGTTTTTGCCAATGAGTATGGCCGCTGCCGGTTCTTTTGAAAACCAGCCCGATAGCTGGCTTTCAGCCGGTGGTGAATTTACCAATTATGGTGTTCCGCCTGAAACAGGTGAGCATCCTATCCGCTGGATATCAAATCATCCTGCCGTGCCTGGTGAGGGCGTGGCATGGACTCCTCATCATCAGTTACACGGCAGTATCACGCCCAATGGCTTGCACTTCGAACGCCATCATAATGGTGTGCCGGAAATTAATGCTGATCAGTGGGAACTTGCGATACATGGTTTGCTGGAACGACCGACGGCGTTGTCATTAGAAGACCTGCATCGTCTACCGATGCATTCTGAAACGCTATTCATTGAGTGTGGAGGGAACAGTAACGCGATGTGGCGTGAGCGACCGGTACAAACTGCTGCAGGATACATACATGGTCTTTTATCTTGTGCAGAATGGACTGGCGTGAGGTTGTCTGATGTGCTCGATATGCTCGGGATTGATCCGCGTGCCACCTGGATTATTGCCGATGGCTTGGATAGTTCCGGTGTGACTGTCAGCATTCCAATGGAAAAAGCCCTGTACGATGTATTAATCGGGCTCTATCAAAACGGTGAACCGGTCAGGCCGTCGCAGGGCTTTCCTGCAAGGTTAGTAGTGCCTGGGTGGGAAGGTATTACCCATGTTAAGTGGCTTCGTAGTTTGATGTTAGTGGATAAACCCCTGATGTCTAAGTACGACAGCGTGAGTTATACCGATTTGATGCCGGATGGAACGTTTAAGCGATTTAGCTTTGAGATGGAAGTTAAGTCGTTTATTACCCAGCCTTCTCCGGGAGTTGAGTTAAATGAAAAAGGCATCTATGAAATACGCGGCCTTGCATGGTCTGGAGCTGGATCGATAACACGTGTGCAGGTGAGCGCTGACGGAGGAGCCAGTTGGGCTGATGCGGAGCTGCAGCAACCGGTACTGCAGAAATCACTGACTCGCTTTCGCATTCCGTGGAACTGGAGTGGTGCATCTGCAGAGCTTGTGAGCCGCGCCATTGATAGTCAAGGCAACGTGCAGCCGCAGCGGCAAGAGTTGCTCAGTAGTAAAGGTAGTAGTGCGTACTATCACTACAATGGCACAACGGTTTGGTCTGTCGATGAGCAGGGTAGTGTACGGCATGTTTATCTATAAAGTGCTTAGCAGTCGAGCGGCTACAAACGGTGTGATGACTATTTGCTTACTGTTGGGGCTGCTGGTGTCTGGTGCTGCGGTGGCCGACAACGCAACGGATAAGGTTATCGACAAAACAGATGTTCCGGCCAATGGTGTCCTGGGTAGGGCGCTAAGTGCCGCTGAGGTAGACGCGCTGGACAGGCATATATTTGCAGACGGCGCACAGCTGCCAGACGGACAAGGCAGTGTTGAAGCAGGTAAGGAGATGTATCAGCAACAATGTGCGTCTTGCCATGGAGGTAGGGGTGAGGGTGGCAGAGCACTGGAGCTGGTAGGCGATCGGGCATTGCTGGTGACTGAATTTCCCGATAAGGGCATTGGCGTTTACTGGCCCTATGCACCCACGTTGTTTGAGTATATTCAAAGAGCAATGCCACCGGAAAATCCCGGCTTGCTGACGAATGACGAGCTTTATTCGTTGATCGGGTACTTGTTATATTTAAACAATTTATTGCCAGACTATGGCACGCTTAATCGCTACACGCTTGCTGCTATCGAACTTCCTAACAGGGATGGGTTTGTGGATCAATATACGTTTTCTAATGAGCTTGAAATTGAGCCAGTTAAATAACGTTAAAGATCTCGAATGGAGATTCAGGAGAATTAATTGTCGCAGCGTGGTGAATAGTATGCTTGCTTGTGGCGTCTTCTTTTAAGGGGAATTGCTAAGCAACAACCTACTTAAGGCACAGTTCAGGGGGCACCTGCTATGTTCCCGTTAAACGAGTTATTGATGCCGGATATATTTTTGATATAACAATAGTATTCCGATAACCTATATTTTCAAAACGTCTAAAACTGTGAGGGGACATGACAAATAAACTTTCAAAAGTTCGATTTGCCGCTGTAATATTATTTGCGGTAACAGCAATGTGGGGCAAGGCCGCTTTTTCTACTGAGCACGTTATTACTGCAGTCGCTGTAAAATTCAAACCAATGTTCTCGTATATCGAGCCGGGTGATACTGTCAATTGGGAGAGTATGGCAGGTCATAATGTTGAAACGATTGATCTCATGTCGCCTGAAGGCCTGGAGAAAATCAATTCCGAGCTTGGGGCAAACGTAACCGCCGTGTTTGAATCTGAAGGCATTATCGTCTACAAATGCACACCGCACTGGGGCGCGCGCATGGGTGGCATTATAGTCGTTGGTAAGCCGGAAGACCCGAGCGCTATTCTCGATGCCTACCTCGCTACCCTGGAAACTGACAGATCGAATCTGCCGGCAAAGGGCCTTTTGAAGAAGCTACGAAAAGACATGGAGTCGAAAGGTTTGCTTTAGCAGATAACGACATGATTCAAGTAAACGGGTGGCCTTTGCCGCCCGTTTTTCGTTTTGGATCAACGGCTTCCAGC
>CALGJU010000031.1 GCA_937928685.1 uncultured Granulosicoccaceae bacterium | reverse complement strand
TGATGAGTTTACCGGTCGCACCATGGCGGGCAGGCGTTGGTCAGATGGTTTGCATCAGGCAATTGAAGCCAAAGAAGGTGTAACGATTCAACAAGAGAATCAAACACTCGCCTCTATTACCTATCAAAACTACTTCCGTCTCTATGAAAAGCTTGGCGGTATGACAGGTACTGCAGATACTGAGGCTTTTGAATTCCAATCAATTTATGGCCTTGAAGTGGTGGTTATCCCAACCAACAAGGGCATGATCCGCGATGATCGTGGTGATTTAATTTATCTGACGCAGCGTGAAAAGTACGATGCGATCGTTGAAGACATTGAAGCCTGTGTGCAAAAGAAGCAGCCTGCGTTGGTGGGTACTACTTCAATTGAAACGTCTGAATATTTATCTAATCTTTTAAATGAAAAAAATATCCCGCATGAAGTACTGAACGCCAAGCAACACGAGCGTGAAGCACAGATTATTGCTGATGCAGGTCGCCCGGGTGCGGTAACTATCGCTACCAATATGGCGGGTCGAGGCACAGATATTGTGCTTGGTGGTAACTTAGCGAGTGAGTTAGGCGGCATTGAGTCGGTAACAGACACTGATAAATCAGCGCGCACTGCGGCCTGGGAAGCGCGTCATGCAGAAGTGCTGACAGCCGGTGGTTTACATATTATTGGTACTGAACGTCATGAAAGCCGGCGTATTGATAATCAACTGAGAGGTCGTTCTGGCCGTCAGGGTGATCCAGGTTCCTCACGCTTTTATCTTTCGCTTGAAGATAACCTGATGCGTATCTTTGCCTCAGAGCGTATCGGTAACATCATGCAGAAGCTGGGTATGGAAGAGGGTGAGGCGATTGAACATTCGCTTGTGACCCGTGCGATTGAAAATGCCCAGCGTAAAGTGGAAGGGCATAACTTCGACATTCGTAAGCACCTGCTTGAGTACGATGATGTCGCTAATGATCAGCGTAAAGTTATCTATGAGCAGAGAGATGAGATCATTGCCGCGGAAGAAGTTTCCGAGACGGTAAGTGCCATGCGTGAAGATGCGGTAGAAACTTTGATGGCGGGTTTTGTTCCACCCGGAACTCTCGATGAGAGTTGGGACCTTGAAGGTGCATCCGAGGCTATAAAAGAGCAGTTTGATCTAGAGATTGATCTGAAGGCAAAGCTTGACGCTGATTCAGATGCTGATGAAGATGACCTCAATGAGTATGCTGTTGCGCAGCTTGCAGAGAAATATCAGCAGACAGAACAACTGGCAGGCGCTGAAACACTCAGACGTTTTGAAAAATTTGTATTGCTGAAGACCCTGGATGAACATTGGAAAGAGCATCTTGCCTCAATGGATTATCTGCGCCAGAGTGTGGGCTTGCGCGGTTATGCACAGAAGAATCCAAAGCAGGAATACAAGCGTGAATCGTTTGAACTGTTTTCTGCCATGCTTGATGAATACAAAAAAGATGTCGTAGGTACACTTGCCAAAGTACAAGTGCGTGACCCGGAAGAGGTCGAACAAGCGGAAGCCGCAGCCGCAGCGCAGCGACCCCAACAGGTCAGTTATGAGCACGCCGCTGCTACCAGTCCAGCCGCGTCAGCGCCGCCACCGCAAGCAGGTTACAGCGCGGGCCCTGGTGGGGTTGAGAGTGAAGAAACTTATGTTCGCGATCAGCCAAAAGTGGGCCGTAATGATCCCTGCTGGTGTGGCTCTGGTAAAAAGTTTAAGCGTTGCCACGGCGAATTGACTTAACACACCTCGAAAAGCAGCCTGCAACAGGCTGCTTTTTTCTTTAGCGGTGTCATAGATTTCGGATCCAATCAATCGCCAGCGATTAGTTGTTTTCAGGTGGATTGCCGCCCTGCGTTTTTTGTAGTTATTTACTCTTCTGTTAATTAGAATACAAGCCCGAATGATGGTGCGAGATATTCTTATGCGAACTTCCCTCTTTTACTTATCAGGCCGCCTTTAATATGGCAGTCGGTCTCACTCAGCCGGATACTTTGCTGCCAGTGCGTGGGTTTCGTTTGGCGTCCTGTGCTTCTGGAATTAAGGCAAGCGGCGATACCGATTTGGTGTTATTGCTGGCAGATGACGGAACGCAAACCGCTGCGGTATTTACTAAAAATGCGTACTGTGCTGCCCCGGTATTGATCGCGAAAGCGCATCTGGATCAGGCCACCTGTCGTGCATTATTGATTAATTCGGGCAACGCCAATGCTGGAACCGGTCAAAGCGGGGAAGATGATGCCTTGCTGCTTTGCCAGCAAGTTGCTGATGGGTTAGGTCTTTCAAAACGCCAGGTATTGCCTTTTTCCACTGGTGTCATTGGTGAGCCACTGCCAGTCGCTGTAATGCAAACCGGTGTTGAACAATTGTTATCTGTTCTGACCGAAGATAGCTGGTTAGAAGCTGCAACAGCAATCATGACTACGGATACTGTTGCCAAAGGCGTATCGGTGCAGTGCACCATAGACAATGAGCTGATCACCCTCACCGGAATTTCTAAAGGGTCCGGTATGATTCATCCAGACATGGCAACCATGCTGGCTTTCGTAGCCACTGATGCGGCTGTTGATCCCTATTCGATGCAACAGTTTATCCAGCCGCTGTCAGATGAATCCTTTAACAGCATCAGCGTTGATGGTGATACCTCTACCAACGATGCGTTTGTGGTGATGGCAAGCGGTGCGGCAAGCAATCGATTACTAAGCCCTTCTCACCCTGAGTGGGAAGTGTTTGCCAACGCATTGAGAAGTGTGGCATTTCATCTGGCTCATTCCATCATAAGAGATGGTGAGGGTGCGACGCACTTTATCGAAATTCAAGTAAGAGGTGGTGCGTCAGTGGAAGACTGTAAGCAAGTGGGATTTACTGTAGCTCACTCGCCACTGGTAAAAACAGCATTTTTTGCAGGCGACCCCAACCTGGGTAGAATTCTGGCGGCCGTGGGCAGGAGCAAGATTGAAGGGCTCGATATGCAGAGAGTTTCACTCTTTATTGGTGAGTTGCCGGTGGTTGAAAATGGAGAGCCGTCAGCGCTTTATAACGAGCAAGACGCGGCATCAATAATGTCAGTAGAAGATGTGGTGATACAGATTGATCTTGGTATGGGTGAAGAGCAGGCGTGTATCTGGACGACTGATTTGTCTTATGACTACGTTAAGATAAATGCGGAATACCGGAGCTAGTAATACATTTTACAGGTGCGGTCTTCGTTAGTCCGGCTTGTTTTGCCTTCGTTTGGCAAGCCAGGTAAGCCGCTCATGTATTTTCTTTACCTGCAGGTCCATTGCTTTTTTGGTGCTACTGTTAAAAATTAATTCATCCGCCACTGCCAGTCGTTCTTTCCTTGTGGCCTGGCTGGCGACAATATCTTTCGCGTGTTCCGGGCTGCAGTCGTCACGTTCCATCACCCGTCTGATTTGAACGGCAGGGTCAACATCAACAATGATTACGTGGTCGTAGTTGTCTTGTTGATTGGTCTCAACGAGCAGTGGTATCACCACCACGCAGTACAGTGCGCCAGCGGCTTTGTGGCGATCAAGGTGTTCATTGGTCAGGTTTCTGATGAGCGGATGGACAATCGCTTCCAGATCTTCGCGTGCAGTGTTGTCGGTAAAAACAATGTCTCGAAGCTTGCGGCGATCAAGTGCACCTGTATCGTCTAGTATATTCTCACCAAAGCGCGCAACCACTTGTGCAAGGCCGTCACTACCGGGGGCAACTACTTCGCGTGCCAGCAGATCAGCATCAATGATCGGCACGCCAAATTCGGCAAGCGCGTCACTGACTGTGGTTTTACCGCTGGCAATGCCGCCACTGAGTGCGACTCGCATCATCGGTGGAAATCGTCCGAAGATAAATAGATATTACATACCCATGCTGGCGGTATACGTTGCGACAATTTGATCACCCCACATAAGCGCAACCCAACCCGCAATGGCCAGGTACGGCCCGAATGGTATGGGGTTGTTACGTTGGTGCTTGAATAAGACCATCATCATGATACCTATGATCGCACCTGTCAACGAGGACAGTAGAATTATCAAAGGAAGCTTGGCCCAGCCGAGCCACGCACCAAGGGCTGCAAGTAGCTTAAAGTCACCAAATCCCATACCCTCTTTGCCGGTTACCAGCTTGAAGGTTTGGAATACCAACCAAAGGATCATGTATCCTGCCGCCGCTCCGACAATGGCATCGGGTGCATTCACGAAAACGGGAACAAGACTGATCAACAACCCCAACCAAAGTAGCGGTAAGGTAATGCTGTCAGGCAGCAGGGTGGTGTGAAAATCTATCAGCGCCAGGCTGATTAGCGCCCAGGTAAACAACAGAGCAAACACAAGTTGAATGCTGGCGCCAAATTTCATTGCGACAGCCAGTGACAGCACAGCGGTCAGCAGCTCAACGATTGGATATTCAGCAGAAATCGGGTGCTTGCACTTGGCGCACTTTCCACGAAGCAAAAGCCAGGATATAACGGGAATGTTTTGCCAGGCCGTGATCATGTTGCCGCAGGAGGGGCAGGCAGAGCGCGGAACCATTAAATTGAACGGCTCTTTGTCCTTTTTGATGTCTTCCGGGCTTGGTTCAAGCTCTAAAAACTCATGGCATTCTTTTCGCCATGTTGTATTCATCATCAATGGCAAGCGATAGACAACAACATTTAAAAAACTGCCGACAAATAGCCCGAGAATGAAGCAAACGCTAACAAGCAGGGTGGGATTGCTCTGAAGCAAGCTGAGTAATGTCATGAGCGGCCTTTGCGCAGAATTCCCGCCTATTGTAGACGGGAAGCTGTTTTTTACGAATTTCCAGAATTAGCGCTTCTAGAATGCGTCGCCCATTTTGAAAATTGGCAGATACATCGCGACAACCAAACCACCAACGACTATACCCAGGAACGCCATAATCATCGGCTCCATTAAGCTTGTTAGTGCATCTACTGAGCTATCAACTTCTTCTTCGTAGTAGTCAGCCACTTTGGAAAGCATATCGTCAATGGCACCGGACTCTTCGCCGATCGATACCATTTGAACTGCCATATTAGAGAACAAGTTTTGATCTCTCATCGTAGCTGTCAAGCGTTGACCGGTTGAAGCATCGTCTTTCATGCGGATAATAGCGTCGCGGTATACTGCGTTACCTGCTGCTCCTGCTACAGAGTCCATAGCTTCCACAAGTGGTACACCAGCTGAAGACATAGTCGCAAGCGTTCGTGCAAACTTTGATGTGGCTGCCTGGTGCAAAATTTCACCTACCACTGGAAGTTTCAGTACCACAGCGTCCATTTTATCTCTGGCTTTTTGCGATTTCTTAAGTATTAACTTAAATGCGAAAACGAAACCGCCAATTATTCCGAAAATCAACAGCCACCACTTCTGCATAAATTCAGAAAGGTTAACCACCATTCTTGTAAACGCAGGTAGGTCACTACCAACACCCGCAAACAGTGCTTCAAACTGTGGTACAACAAAGATCAACAGGATAGCGGTAACGATAAATGCAATGATCAAAACGGCTATGGGATACGTCATCGCTTTCTTGATTTTTCTTCGAAGCGCTTCTGTCTTTTCTTTATAAGTTGCGACTTCGTTTAGAAGCCTTTCAAGCGTACCGGATTGCTCACCGGCATCAACCAGGTTGCAAAAGAGTTCATCGAATTGATCCGGGTGATTTCGCAGCGCAACGGTGAGGCTTGATCCGCCTTCCACGTCATTCTTTATCGCATTGACCACCTGCGCCATGGCTTTGTTATCCAGGCCGCCAGCGACAATTTCAAAAGCCTGTACCAACGGCACACCAGACCCCATCATCGTGGTTAGCTGTCGGGCAAAGATGGCAATATCAGTAGCAGTAATTTTATTCTTACTACCCTTCAAAGGTTTTTGTTTTTTTATTTTACCAGCCGCTGGAGTGATTCCTTGGCGTCGCAATTGCGCTTTGACGAGATCAGCACTTTTGCTGGACATCTCGCCTTTGACGACCTTACCAGCCTTGTCTTTACCTTCCCAGACAAAAGTTTGTTTGTTCGCTGCTGCTGTTGCCATCGTACTAGTCCTGCGTTACGCGGTTGCATTCTTCAAGGCTTGTCATGCCTGACATGACTTTCTTAAGCGCTGAGCGACGAAGATCGTCAATGCCGTCTTTCTCAGCCTGATCTGCAATGTCAATAGCGTTGCCGTCGGCCATAATGATTCTAGCCATCGGTTCTGAGATTGGCATTACCTGATATATACCGACTCGGCCCTTATAGCCTTCGTTGCACTTGGTGCAACCATTGGCGGTATAGATGATCATGTCGCCTGCAAGATCTTCTTCAGTGAAGCCTTCTTTAAGTAACACTTCTTTGGGTATGTCAGCCGGCTGCTTGCAATCACAAAGTTTACGCGCAAGTCGCTGGGCGATAATCAAGGTAACTGCAGTGGCCACGTTAAATGCCGGTACACCCATATTCATAAGGCGTGAGATAGTTTGTGGCGCATCGTTTGTGTGCAGTGTAGATAAGACCAGGTGACCAGTCTGCGCAGCCTTGATGGCGATGCTTGCAGTTTCAAGATCACGAATCTCACCTACCATGATGATGTCGGGATCTTGTCTTAAGAAGGCCTTAAGCGCCTCGGCGAAGGTTAAGCCCGCCTTTGGGTTTACGTTAACCTGATTGATACCAGCCAGGTTGATTTCCGCTGGATCTTCAGCGGTTGAAATATTCGTGTCTTCGGTATTAAGAATGTTCAATCCGGTATAGAGTGATACCGTTTTACCAGAACCGGTGGGGCCTGTAACGAGAATCATTCCATACGGGTTGGCCAGGGCGTCCATATAGCGTTTTTTCTGGATTTCCTCATAGCCAAGTGCATCAATCCCAAGCTGTGCACTACTGGGATCAAGAATACGCAGT
>CALGJU010000030.1 GCA_937928685.1 uncultured Granulosicoccaceae bacterium | reverse complement strand
GCTCACGCGTCGGGTTTCCTTGACGAGTGACTTGACGTGCGGGGCTTAATCCACTCGGTGACGCGTCGGGATTCTGGGAGCTACGATTAAAAACTCGGGGCACCTTGCTTTTGGAAACCCGACGCGTGAGCGAGTGGCAATCCGCGATAGTCGCTGTATCTCTGGCTGTTAACAGTCACCCCGAATCTAAGGTGCAACACGTGAATCTGCGCCGCCACCCAAAGTCTGAAAACTGCTGTACGATGGGGCGCTGCCAGCAATAAACTAAAAGCAATTGAATCAGCCACCCCACAACGTTGAAGAACAGCCTGCTACTGACGGCAAAACCTCAATGCAAGACCCGACGGCCGAATCAAAAGCCAGCACATCATCATCCCCAGCGCTTGCGCCCTTCTCCAACCCGGTGTTTCGCTCCTTGTGGCTTGCCACATTGATATCCAACCTCGGCGGACTGATTCAGGCAGTCGCCGCCGGTTGGACAATGACCACGTTAACTGACTCACAGCAGATGGTCGCGTTGGTCACCGCGTCAACCACATTGCCAATCATGGGCTTATCGCTGCTTTCCGGTGTACTGGCAGATAACTATGACAGGCGCCGCATCATGTTAGCAGCGCAAATGCTGATGTTGATCGCCTCTGTTGCACTTGCGCTAACCACCTATTTTAATTTGCTTACACCGTGGCTTTTACTGTCGTTCACTTTTGTGATCGGCTGCGGTGGTGCTTTGCACAACCCGTCCTGGCAAGCCTCAGTGGGTGACATCGTCCCACGTGAGCAGGTGCCTGCTGCGGTGCTGGCCAACGGCATGTCATTTAACTTGATGCGAAGTATCGGCCCGGCGCTTGGCGGACTGATTATCGTTACTCTGGGCGCTGCTGCCGCATTCGCACTAAATGCATTGAGTTATCTGGCATTAATTACCGTGTTATTGCTATGGAGCAGACCACCGAAAGCATTAACGCTTCCGCGTGAGCGATTTCATCAGGCCACCTCAGCTGGCATTCGCTTTGTCAGCATGTCCCCTAACCTTCTTAGAATCATATTGCGCGGGTTTCTTTTTGGCTTTGCAGCGGTCGCCGTACTGGCACTTTTACCCTTAATTGCACGCGATTTACTCAACGGCAGCGCCTCAACTTATGGGTATCTATTAGGATCATTTGGACTTGGCGCAGTAGGCGGCGCACTTGGCAATGGAAAAATTCGACCCTTGTTCAGCAATGAAATAATTGTACGCGCAGCATTTGCTGGTATGGCGCTGGGCATTCTGTTACTGGCCATCGGTCAAGGCATGTTGATGGCACTTATGTCACTGATGATCTGCGGTGCCTGCTGGGTAACAACCAATGCGTTGCTGAACGTTTCACTGCAACTCTCCACACCGCGCTGGGTGGTGGGCCGGGCGCTATCGTTCTACATGACGAGCAATGCCGCAGGGATGGTTGCTGGTAGCTGGCTATGGGGAACCATCGCAGAAAACTATGGATTGCAATACGCTTTATTAGGATCCGCAACGTTAGTGATATGCGGAGCCCTTGTCGGTTACAAACTACCGCTACCGGAATTTGATCGACTCGACCTTGATCCGTTGAATCAGTTTATCGAGCCCACTCTCGCAGTACAGTTAAAGCAAAGAACCGGCCCTATCATGATCACCGTCGACTACGACATTGGTGAAGCAGACGTTCCCGAGTTTCTTGAAGCCATGGCCGGGCAACGCGTTATCCACTTACGTGACGGTGCGCGACGCTGGTCACTATTGCGAGATCTGGAAGTACCCAACATATGGACCGAGAAGTACTACGTCGCCACCTGGGTTGAATACGTAAGACACAACCAACGCCGCACCATGTCAGATTCAGGGATAGCAAAATCTCTGAACCGCTTGCATCGCGGTACAGAGCCCCCCAGAGTGCGCAGAATGCTTGAACGCCAGACCGTTCCCAAGCAAGCCGACCCGCATATCAAAGGCTTTGAAGAGCCTCACTAAAAACAAATCACAAGCCAGTGATGTAGTAGCATCATCCATATTTGGTTATCGTAGTTCAAAGGTGAAAGCAACAAATGAGACCAAAGGGCCGCCAAGAAACGGACTCACTCTATTTCAACTACCCGTACTTCGACGCCCCAAAGGGCAATAGGCGCGCAACACTCAACACGCCTGCCGCGGTAGCCATCGTCGGGGCAGGCCCCATCGGTATGACAGCAGCCTTAGTATTGGCGCGCGAAGGTATTCGGAGTGTCCTGCTCGATAACAAATCCACCTTCAACGATGGCAGCCGCGCTATCTGCATTTCCAGATCAAGCATGTATATCCTCGAAAGTGTTGGTGCGGTTGACGCCTTTCTTAAAAAGTCACTTGGCTGGACAACCGGTCGGACTTTCTACCGTGGAAAACAGATACTCGAATTTCATATGCCAGACAGCGCGGAAGAAAAATACCGGCCTATGTATAACCTTCAACAACAGTACATTGAACAGTTTCTATGGGATGCCGTGGCACAGAGCCCACTGATTGATGCACGCTGGCAGAGTGAAGTTACAGGTGTGGATAACACAGAAAACGGTGCAGCCATTACAGTGGCCGACCCGCATGGAACATATACACTTGAAGCAGACTATGTTCTGGCTTGCGACGGAGCACGCAGTGCCATCCGTAAAATTCGCAATCAAAGCCTCAAAGGTGAAAACTTTGAAGGCCGCTATGTAATAGCGGATATCCAGATGAAGCACGACTACCCAACCATCCGACGAGCGTTATTCGCCCCTGCATGCAGACCTGAGGGCACCGTATTAATCCACAAGCAGCCAGATGATATATGGCGTATTGACTACCAACTACGGGATGACGAAACCACTGAAGACGCACTACAAGAAGATACCGTACGTCACAGCGTAGACTCGGTACTAAAAGAGATCGGCCATACCGATCCATGGGAACTGGAATGGTGGAGCGTGTATTCAGCCAACACCCTTGCTCTGGATGACTACCGAGACGGTCCTGTATTCTTTGCCGGCGACAGTGCCCACATCGTGCCGATCTTCGGTGTACGCGGATTAAACAACGGGCTGGCTGATGCTGCAAATATCGGCTGGAAGCTCGGCTGGGTACTCAATGGTAAAGCAGGCAATGCATTGCTCGATAGTTATACCCCTGAGCGCCGCGGCGCGACACTGGACGTTTTTGCAAACGCTTCAAAAAGTGCGCGCTTCATGACACCAAACACTCATGGCTGGCGCATCATGCGAGACGCCGCGTTGTCTCTTGCATTAACTCACCCGTTCGCCAGTGAGCTTGCCAATCCACGTCAAATGACACCCTACGTTTATGCAGACAGTCCCGCAGTTGTTAAGTGCAATGAAGACAGCCCACGAACAGGTGCAGTGATAGCTGATGTCATGATCAATGGCACTTTTTTATCGGACAGTCTCGCAAGCGGGTTCACTGTATTGTGCTTTGATCAAAACCTTGGTGCACAACTCAATGAAGCGTGCACAACCGAGTGTGATATAAAAGTCATCATCGCACCCTACCCGTCAGACATCGCTACGATATATTCGGCCAATCCGACAACGGCGTACTTAATACGCCCTGACATGCATATTGCCGGACACTGGTCTGACGTGAATGTGGCAGCAGTACTTACCAGTTACCGTGCGGTGACTTTTCAAGAACGAGTAACATCATGAACCCTGCAGACCTTGAAAAAACCTATGAACTTCTGGCCAGCCACATAGACCGTTTCGATGAAGCAACCGCACCAGTTTATCTCGCAAAGGTCGCGCTTCTTATGGCAACCGAAATTGATGATATAGAAGCAGTAAAAAAATGCATTGAAGCCGCCTCCGATGCTTTGGACAAACAATAGCCAAAAAGCCGCACAGTCAACCACTCCCCCACGGAAACCCGACGTGTGAGCGAGGGATCAAGTCCCTCACGTCCTATTCAAGACGAAGCACGTCCAGATGTACTCACTCGCTTACAGACCAGCCAAACACATACCCCCGACAACTATCAGTCGCAATCAACCCCTGCTATGACAACCCGATTTGCTAGTCTGCAAGACACTTCGAGGATGCATCCATGGCAACACAAAAACCCAACATACTTATCGTTATGGTCGACCAGCTCAATGGAACCCTGTTTCCCGACGGACCTGTAGATTGGCTTCACGCGCCACATTTAAAAGCACTGGCAGCACGTTCCACTCGATTTAAAAATGCCTACACGGCATCACCCTTGTGCGCACCAGGCAGGGCCAGCTTTATGTCGGGTCTGTTACCGTCGCGCACGCGGGTTTATGATAATGCAGCAGAGTTCGCATCAGACATTCCAACCTATGCCCACCATCTACGCCGCGCGGGTTACTACACCTGCCTGTCAGGGAAAATGCATTTTGTCGGGCCGGATCAACTACACGGATTTGAAGAACGCTTAACCACCGATATCTACCCTGCCGATTTTGGATGGACGCCGGACTATAGAAAACCCGGTGAGCGTATCAACTGGTGGTACCACAACATGGGTTCAGTGAAAGGTGCTGGAGTGGCCGAGATCACTAACCAGATGGAATACGATGATGAAGTCGCCAACTTCGCCACACAAAAGCTCTACCAACTCTCGCGCGGACTCGACGAGCGCCCGTGGTCACTAACCGTAAGCTTCACCCACCCTCATGACCCCTATGTTGCGCGCAAAAAGTTCTGGGACTTATACAACGACTGCGAGCACCTTGAGCCAGTAGAAGCGGCGTACGACTACGATGACTACGACGCACATTCCAAACGCATCATGCTGGCCAACGACTACACCGAATTCAATATCACCAATGAAGATGTAAAACGTTCACGACAAGCCTACTTTGCCAATATCTCCTACCTCGACGAAAAGTTCGGGCAACTGATGCAGGTACTGGAAGAAACCCGGCAAGCCGACAATACCGTTATCGTTTTTGTATCCGATCATGGCGACATGCTGGGTGAAAAAGGCCTGTGGTTTAAAATGAATTTTCTCGAAGGCTCATCAAGAGTTCCACTAATGATCTGCGCCCCTAACATGAAACCCGGTTTGATCCAAACACCTGTATCG
>CALGJU010000029.1 GCA_937928685.1 uncultured Granulosicoccaceae bacterium | reverse complement strand
TCATCTCCCCCCATACGTTCGCGTGAATTCTTAACAAAGTCTGCAGCGAACTGAGATATTCGAACATTCAGCTCAGTGCTGAACTGTTGACGCATACAGGAATTGGTATGTGCAGTTGAGCAATTTTCATACGTCGGGTCCCGTTCCACCACCAGCACTGAACCGTTAAAGTCTTTATTTTCAGAAAGAAACCATGCCGCTGAAGAGCCCATTATGGCGCCGCCTACGATCACAATATCGTATGAGGATTTTGCAGGTGTTGCCGTCATTCCGCCTATTGCCATTAGAGCATCTCCCCGAGTTTTGATTGTTCAAGAACTTCGGCAATATCTGTTGCCGAAAGATTATAAAATTCTGCTGCATGTTCAGCGGTGATGTAGCCCATGGCGAGATCGCGCTTGACCAGATTCATATCGCGTTGATCCGGCTTACCGTAACCCGCACCACCCGGAAATGCCATTTCCACACGTACACCGTGAGGGATAAACTGCTTGCCTTTACCTTGCATGGGCTCACCATCCGTGCGGCTGACCACGGTATTGCCTCCGGCCAGACCGCCATGGCGGCCTAACGCCGGGTGGTCAACCCGATCAAACATCGCAGAGATATCGAACTCATGACCCTCGCGAGCCCCCACATCCATATACTGGCCCAAACCCCCACGGAATTGTCCGGCACCGCCGGAATCAGGTCTTAGCTCTTTGCGCCAGATAACTACCGGCCCTACCTGTTCGGTGGCTTCCACCGGCATGGTCATTACGCCGGAAGGGAAGGCGGTTGCGCTCATGCCATCAAGTGTCGGGCGTGCGCCTGAGCCGCCGGAGTTAAAGGTAAGTACCTCCGCCCTTACAGCGCCTTGCGGCGCTTGTTCATCGGTGCGTGGCCTGAGCGATACCTGGAAATTACACAGGCATCCTGCACCCTCGGCTGGCACCATGCCGGGCAACAGTTTATCAAGTGCGTTGTAAACGGTGTCTGGCACCATGTGGCCAATCACATGGCGAAGTGCCACCGGCGCGGGATGTAATGCATTAACAATAGAGTTTTCAGGCGCGACAATTTCAAAGGGTGCGAGTGAGGCGGCGTTGTTTGGAATGTCCGGCGCGATGGCGCACTTCAGTGCGTAGCAGGCATAGGCTTTGGTGTACACCAAAGGGACGTTGATGCCTTTTTTATCCAGCCCGCTGGTGCCTTCCCAGTCAGTGATCATGCGGTCTTTTTCTATGGTCAGCTTCACGTGCAGATCAATGGGGTTGGAGTATCCGTCAATCTGTAAATGCCCTTCAGCCACTCCGGGCTTGAGCGCATTGATTCTTTCAAGCGTCGCGTTTCTGGAGTTGCTCAGAATAAAATCCGAGATGCTGTTGAGATCAGGCAGGGTAAATTCGTCCATCATTTCAATGAGTCTGCGATGGCCGATCTCGTTGCATGCCGCCAGGGCGTAGATATCACCCACCAATTGGTCCGGCTCTCTGACGTTGCCGCGAATGATCGATACCAACGTCGCATCCACCGTACCTTCAGAGGCAAACTTCATTATCGGGATATACAAACCTTCTTCATGAACATCGTTTGCATCTGCGCCAAAGCCGCGCCCGCCAATATCAGTAACGTGTGCTGTACAGGCAAAAAAACCAATAAGTTTGTCCTGATGAAAAGACGGTGTGACAATAGTGATATCGTGTTTATGGCCTGTGCCTTCCCACGGATCATTGGTGATATACACATCACCGTTGAGCATGTTGTCACGCCCTATATGTCTAATAAAGTGCGGCACTGCATCAGCCATAGCGTTTACGTGGCCCGGGGTGCCGGTCACCGCTTGAGCCAATATTTCACCGCTATCGTTATAGACACCGGCAGATAGATCACCAGCTTCACGCACAGAAGTTGAAAATGCGGTACGCACCAAAGCCTGAGCCTGTTCCTCAACGACCGAAATTAATCGGTTCCACATCACCTGGTGCGCCACCTTGCTTAGATCTTGTGACTTTGCCATCGACTGGGCGGTCTGCTTCTCACGCATGACCAACGTACCGTCGGTATGCATAAGGACTTCGCGGTTGTCATTCACAATGACTGTGGTTTCGTTCTCAGTAACTATCGCTGGCCCTTGTACGATATCGCACGCGCTAAGAGCGCTACGCTGATGCACCTGGGCTTTCACACTGGTGCTCAGACCCGGATCAAACAGATCACGTAATTCAGTGCTTGTTGCGGGTGAAAGATTTTTGGGTGATGCAAGCCGTTTGGCTTTGGATGATTCGGTAAACGCATTAACAGACCACACAGTGACTTCAACTTCCATCCCTTCAACCGTGCGACCGAACAGGTTTTCATACTCTTTTTGAAATAGCGAAAGATAGGTTTCAGCGTCAGGGGAGGCCGCCTGCGCTGCTGTGAGGTACACAGGTATTTCCCATCCCTGACCGGAGTAGCGCATATAGAGTTTGTGATCAGAGCTTATCTTTGCATTCGCATCACATTGCCTTACAAACTTCGTGGCCTCACCTTCCATCTCCTTAAAGAGTTGTTGTACAGCAGTGGGGTCAAACTCTGACATCAACATAAACACAGAGCGATTTTCTTCAAAACTGAACGGTGCCCGCAGAAAACCGATGGCAGAGCCTACGCCCGCGCCAGCTGGCACCAGACAGCTGGACACACCAAGCTTGTCACACAGTCGTGCGGCATGCAGTGGTGCTGCTCCACCGAAGGCGATCATGGTGTATTCACTTAAATCTTCGCCGTTTTCCACCGCGTGCACCCGCGCTGCATTGGCCATGTTTTCATCCACGACCTCTGCCACCCCCCAGGCGGCTTCGGTCTCATCCATATTAAGCTTGCTGCCGATGTTTGCACTCAGCGCGGCTTTTGACTGCTCCGGATACAGTGGAATAGTACCTCCGGCAAAATTATCAGGATCCAGCTTGCCAAGTACTAAGTCTGCATCGGTTACCGCCGGTCGTTTGCCGTCACGACCATAACAGGCTGGACCGGGCTCAGAGCCGGCGCTCTCAGGGCCAACACGAATTTGACCCAATGCATCAACATGGGCAAGTGATCCACCACCGGCGCCAATCTCTACCATATCTATGACAGGGATTGAGATAGGCATACCTGAGCCTTTTTTAAAGCGGTAGGTTCTGGCGACTTCAAAAACGCGCGCCGTCTTGGGTGTCTCGTCTTTTATCAAGCAGATTTTGGCGGTAGTGCCACCCATGTCAAAGCTCAATACTTTATTAAGGCTATGGCGTGCTGCGATATCGGCCGCAAAGATAGCGCCCCCGGCGGGTCCGGACTCCACCAGTCGCACCGGATACTCTGCCGCGTTTTCAAGTGATATGATGCCGCCACCGGAGTGCATAAGAAACACCGGGCAATTAGCCCCTTCGGACGCCAGACGTTCCTTTAACCGGCCAAGATACGACTTCATTAAGGGTTTAATATAGGCGTTGGCAATGGTGGTGCTGAAGCGTTCGAACTCACGCATCTGCGGTGATACTTCAGAAGACAGGGAAACCATCACACCGGGTAGTCTCTGTGCCAGCACCTCTGCAATCATATTTTCATGCGAGCTGTTTACATAGGCGTGCAGTAAACCGACCGCAATGCTTTCATAGCCTGCTGTGGCCAGCTCATCGGCAAGCTTTTCTACTTCTGATCGAATCAGCGGTGTGAGCACAGTGCCATTCGCATCTAAGCGTTCTTCCACCACGTAGCGGCGGTTACGCGGCAGCAACGGGTCGGGCAGAGTGAGGTTTAGATCGTACTGTTCGAACCGGCTTTCCGTACGCATCTCAATCACATCGCGAAAGCCCTTGGTTGTAATAAAGGCTGTTTTTGCGCCACGACGCTCTATCAGTGCGTTAGTGGCGAGGGTAGTACCGTGGATGATCTGATCGATATCGCTGCTCGGTACTCCGGCTTGCGCGCACACCTGGTGCATGCCGTCTATAATGGCATCTTCAGGCGCTGAGTACGTGGTGAGAACTTTCGTAGAGTAAGTGTCTGCACCGGTCTCAAGCACCACGTCTGTGAAAGTGCCACCGATATCGACGCCGAGGCGCGCTGCAGTGTTGGCCATGATATTACCCCGAATAGTGATCGCCCGAGTTTACTTGCCGATCAGCGATAGCACCAATAGATTGTTTGCATTGAGCTGATAGGTTTTTTTTATCCTGCCGATTCGAAACTGGCCGCCGTCAAACTGGCCAGTTGTGCGGCATCAGCCACATAGAGAGGGGAGTCAGCGTCATACCTGGCGCTAAATCGCAGTGGCTCAGGCACCCATGGGTAGTGGAGTCGGGTGAGCACCCCCGCCTTTATCTCATCACGTACCATTGCCTCCGGCATACAGGCAATACCAAGCCCGTCACAGGTCATTTGCAAGCAGGCTGCAAGATTGGTCGACGGCACCAGCCTGAATGGCTGCTGTGCCTGCGCTATGTGACGGTGCAATTGCTCAAATGGCAGAGTGCCTCTGGCGTGAGTTAGCACGGGATATTTAACGAGTGCTTCCAGAGACAATTCACCGCTGCTGTATCCAAGGCCGGGCGAACACACCCAGAGCAACGGAAATTGCCCTAACTCAACATTACCTGTTGCGTCATTTGGAAACGGCCCACTCTGCAATGCCAAATCAATAGTTCGATTGCTCAGCACGGTACTTAGGTTTGAGGACAGGTCGACTGTCAGATCAACATCAATATTGGCGTAGCGCTCTTTAAAGGCGGTTAAAAATCTGCCAAGCCATGAATGTACAATCATTTCAGTCACACCAAGACGTAGTGTGCCTTCAAAAAGATGTTCCCGGCCAGCGGTTGCAACAAAACTTTCCAGCGACTGCAAAACACTGCGTGCATTGGGCAGCAATGATTCTCCGACTGGAGTCAGTCGCACAGAAGCAGAGTCGCGCTGCATCAGTTTTACATCAAGCTGCAACTCAAGAGTAGATATACGAGAGGAGATATTGGGTTGCGTGGTATTGAGCTTTTCTGCTGCCCGACGGAAGCTTAATAGTTCGGCCACAGCGACAAACGCTTCAATTTGCTTAAAGTTTATTTTCATTTGTGCTGAATGGAGGTGACATTAGGCTGCATGGCTGAAGTGTAGCTTTCCCGCAAAGACTTAACCATCGGTACTTGGGCATCAGGGCGTATCTTGAATACCGAAGTTTGTACACACCCATTCGTTGAGGGAATCGCGCGTATCCTTATAATCCTATATTCTGTTCTGTGACGATCAACTACCCGAAAACCGTATGAGCAAACGACCCAACTTTCTGTTTTTGATAACCGACCAGCAACGCGCTGACTGGCTCGGCTGCTATGGGCATCCGGTAGTAAAAACACCCCATATTGATTCCATTGCCGCCACCGGCACACGCTTTGAGAACTTCCATGTGGCGTCCCCGGTGTGTATGCCCAATCGCGCATCGCTCATGACAGGACGTTACCCAAGTGTTCACGGACTACGCTACAACGGATGTTATTTGCCGCTAAGCGCAAGAACCTTTGTTGATGTATTGGCGGAGTCTGGCTATCACACGGCGGCTATCGGCAAAAGTCATTTACAACCTTTTACCGATATACCGCCCATTGGACAAACATCATCTGATATGCCGCGTTCCGAAGCGTGGAGAGCACAAGCGGGTAATTACAAACAGGAAGAACCAGACAGTTACGAAGAAGCAGCTCGATACCAGTTCGATACACCTTATTATGGTTTTCAACACGTAGATATGGTGACCACTCATGGTGACAGGTGTGGTGGTCACTACCGCCAGTGGTTTCGCGAGCAAACGCCAGATTGGGAAGCGCTGCATGACAACGCAAACCAATTGCCTCACGACTACACTTGC
>CALGJU010000028.1 GCA_937928685.1 uncultured Granulosicoccaceae bacterium | reverse complement strand
GGGGATACCCCCACTAGCACCTGAAGCTAGCGCGTCTACCAATTCCGCCACCTCGGCAAGGTGATGCAGCTGAGCGCGAAACTATAGAAGTCTGCATCGTTGATGTCAATGAATGCATTCTGTTTTACCTACTTAACCGGTTGCTGCAAGAAAAAGATCGCAGCGCTACCGGCAAACAAATTAGAGAAATTTATGGCTAAAAAGAAAAAAGCCACCACAGTAAAAAAGAAAAAATCCAACAAACGCGGTGCAGGTCGACCGGCACTGGTAGCACCCGCTGACAAGAGGAAGCGTGGTCGCAATAAAAAGAAAGAGGTTGCAGAGACAGCTACCGGTCCAAAACCACCGCGTCAATACGCTTTTGAAATCGCCAGCCGCGAGCAATTGATTGAGGAGCTGGTTCAGGCGGGCAAACCGTTGAATCAGGAGCAATTGGCTGGCGTGCTTGAAATGGTCGAGCGCGACGAAAAATACGTCGCCTTGGGCAGGCGTCTCGGTGCCATGGTCAGAGATGGTCAAATAGTGCGTAATCGGCGCGGTGGGTTTTTACCGCTTGATGAAAACAATTTGATCCGTGGCCGTGTATCCGCGCACCCGGACGGTTTCGGATTTCTGATCAGTGAGACGGGCGGGGAAGATACCTTTTTAGCCGCGCGTCAGATGCGCTCCGTGATGGACGGCGATCGTGTGGTTGTTCATATCACGGGCACAGATCGCAGAGGCCGTTCTGAAGGTGCTGTGATTGAAGTGCTTGAACGAGCGGTAAAAACTCTGGTCGGCAGACTGCAGATTAGCCAGGGCATTGCGGTGCTGCAACCAGACAACAAGCGTATCGCCCGTGAAATAGTCATTAACGACACAGCCAATGCTCAGGACGGGCAAATAGTATTGGCTGAAATTGTCGAGCAACCCAGTAATAGCCGCCCGGCGATTGCCGCAGTGGTTGAGGTGCTCGGTGAGCATCTGTCACCGGGGTTGGAAATTGACATTGCCATCCGTTCGCGTGATATCCCTAATGAATGGCCGGATGAGGTGTTGTCTGAGAGTGGCAGGATAGGAACAAGTGTTGATCCATCAGTGATTGGTGAGCGGCGTGATATACGTTCGACACCACTGGTGACTATCGACGGGGAAGACGCTCGTGATTTTGATGATGCGGTGTATGCAGAGCGAAAACCTAATGGCTTTCGGCTGGTGGTAGCAATTGCTGATGTATCGCATTATGTTACCCCCGAGTCTGCGCTTGATGTTGAAGCCTATAATCGTGGTACGTCGGTCTATTTTCCACAGCGCGTTGTACCCATGTTGCCGGAAAGTTTATCCAACGGCTTGTGCTCATTAAACCCTGATGTTGATCGATTGTGCATGGTCTGTGATATGTCGATCACAGACGAGGGGCAAATTAAGCGTGCCCGGTTTTACCCGGCCACTATGCGTTCGCATGCACGACTGACCTATACGCAGGTGCATCACTATCTTCAAAGTCAACTTGGTTCAGGTGGTAAGGCTAAGCTAACTGACGTACAAAAAGCCGCAATAGAAAAAGTCGGGACGCTCGGCAAACACATTGACGTGTTGCATGAACTCTATGAAGTGATGCGTGTGGCACGTAGTGAGCGTGGAGCTATTGAATTTGACAGCAATGAAACACGCATTGTGTTTAATGATCAGAAGAAGATCGAACAGATAGTGCCGGTAGAGCGCAATGAAGCGCACATGCTGATTGAAGAATGTATGATTGCCGCAAATATCAGTGCTGCCAGATACATTGGAAAACGCAAGATCCCGGGATTGTATCGGAGCCATGAAGGCCCCGGTGCGGACAAGCTGATAGATGTGCGTAAGTTCTTATCTCAACGCGGACTTGAATTGGGTGGCGGTGATAACCCTGGTGCTATTGATTATGCTAAAACGCTTGCGAGTGCTGATGGTCGTCCAGATAAGTTAGTTATTCAAACGCTCATGTTGCGATCAATGAACCAGGCGGTATACAGCACGCGTAACGCAGGGCATTTTGGTTTGGCGTTGGAAGAATATGCGCACTTTACCTCACCGATACGGCGCTACCCAGATTTAATGGTGCATCGTGCTAGAAAGCATATGCTGGTGCATAACAGGACCAGCGGATATCCCTACAGCTCAAACCATATGGCAGAAATCGGGGATCATTGCTCCAGCACAGAACGCCGTGCTGAAGAGGCGACCAGAGATGTCGTGGCATGGCTTAAATGTGAGTACATGCAGGATCAGATCGGCAGTATTCATCAAGGTGTGATTACCGGTGTTACTTCATTTGGTGTTTTCGTTGAGCTTGCTGGTATTCATGTCGAAGGGTTGGTTCACATTACCTCGCTTCCGCAGGATTACTACGAGTTTGATTCCACCAATCATCGTTTGGTCGGCAGAAAAGGCGGGCTGTCTTACGCATTAGGCCAGGTCATTAGTGTGTTGGTCGCTGCGGTGAATCTTGACGAGAGAAAGATAGACTTTCAAATTGATAAGGCGAGCGTTCACACCACAGGCAAGCGTCGGAAAAAACCCGCAAATAAATCAGCGGTGAAAAAACATGCAGAGGCCGGTTCCAAATCGCAAGGTAAAAAACAAGACAAGAAGAAAAAAGTAAAAAAGAAAAAGCGTACAACGGTCGCCAAGAAGAAAGTCTCGAAAACCACAGCGACTAAGAAGAAAGCCCGTAGAAAAACTGATGAGGCGGTTGCTAAGAAAACGGCTCGCAAGAAGACCGCGCGTAAGAAGGCGGCTGGCAAGAAAACATCCAGTAAGCGAGAGGCAAAGCGTCAGGAATAATCAAGCGCGGCGGTCACAGCACATTTGTTAGTATAAGCGTATGAATCTAACCCACGTATTCGGTCTGCACGCCGTGCAGTCTGTGCTGCATAACAATCCTGAATCTGTCGTCAAACTGTTGCTGTCCGATGCACGTGACGATAAGCGACTGTCTGAAGTGGAAGCGCTCGCGACAGAGCGCCGTGTTGTTATCGAACGGATTTCATCGAAGGAACTGCAAAAAATTGCAGGTGAAGGTCGGCACCAGGGGGTGATCGCCCAATGTCGTGCTCGCGAAGTCATGTCCGAGCCGCAACTGCTGACACATATCATGGGGTTGGATAACGCGCTGTTGCTGGTGCTTGACGGGGTAACCGACCCGCACAATCTTGGCGCGGTGTTGCGCACCGCAGATGCCGCAGGAGTTGATGCGGTCATTGTCCCGCGTGCGGGCAGTGCCGGGTTAAGCCCGGTAGTTCGCAAGGTAGCGTCAGGAGCGGCTGAAACGATGCCGTTTTGTCCCGTCGCCAACCTTGCCCGCACGCTTGGCGAGCTCAAAAGCCTCGGCATATGGTTATACGGAGCAAGCGATATCGCTGATGCGGCGTATACAGAAGTTGATTATCGTGGACCGGTGGCTTTGTTGATGGGAGCTGAAGGGGCGGGTCTTCGTCGGCTTACTCAGCAGGCATGCGATGGGCTGATTTCTATTCCAATGTCAGGTTCCGTCAGCAGTTTGAATGTGTCTGTGGCGACGGGGGTGTGTCTGTTTGAAGTGGTGCGTCAGCGGCGTGGTTAAAAGTTCTGCTCTTCCATAAGCGATCGTCGATATCGGCAATTCGGGCTTTATCGATCAGATATTCTGCAATATCTCCATTTTAGTCATCGATTGTTGCTGTATTCGTTGTCTGGGGAATTTGCCTGATCGCAGCCTTGTGATATAATTGGGAGTTACCCTTGAGGTAATACTCCTTGTCTAGTGGCATCCTGCCACGGGCAACTTTCCCACAGGAGCGACAATGCGTCACTACGAAATCGTATTTCTGGTCCATCCGGATCAGAGCGAGCAAGTCCCCGCTATGGTTGAGCGGTACCGCGGCATCATTGAAAACAGCGACGGTACAGTTCACCGCGTTGAAGATTGGGGCCGTCGTCAACTTGCTTATCCAATCAACAAAGTCTACAAAGCGCACTACATTCTGACCAATATCGAATGTGATCATAGTGCACTTGAAGAACTCACCAGTGCTTTCCGCTTCAATGATGCGGTGATCCGGCATCTGGTAATTAAGCGCAAAGCACCAGTCACAGGTGAATCACCACTTCTGAAGCGCGAAGAAGAAGAAACCCGCCGACCACCACGTGAAGATCGCAATAGAGATCGTTCAAGTGAATCTACAGAAAGTGCGGCACCGGAAACAGCAGCAGTGGAAGCATCTGATGCAGCCCCTGCAGAGGGAGAGTCATAATGGCGCGTTTTTTCAGAAGAAAGAAATATTGTCGTTTCACGGCAGAGAACATCGCACACATCGATTACAAAGACCTTGAGTTACTGAAGGCCTATGTCACCGAGACTGGCAAAATTGTACCTAGCCGCATCACCGGTACCAGCGCGCGTTATCAGCGTCAGTTGGCAACGGCCGTGAAGCGGGCGCGATTTTTGTCATTGCTGCCTTACAGCGATCAACACTAATTAGCAATTTGTAGTATTGATCTATGTGGCAAGCGCTCGCAGGGTATGCAGTGCGTGGCCCGGCACAGGCGGCGCTATTAGCATTTAGTACGCTGCTGTTGTCTCTGGTGATGCCGCCTTTGGTGGTTATCAGTAACGCACTGGTGGCTTTAGTTTTTTTACGACTAGGGCCGTTACCTGGCTTAATCTCGGTGGCGGTTGCACTGGTGGTGGGTACTGCCATCGCAGCGCTATCGGGAAGAGCGGCAGTGCCGGCGGCAATGATGATGTCGTTCTGGTTGCCGGTGATCGTGATGGCGCTGGTACTGCGAAAGACAGTAAGTTTAAATCTGTCCCTGCTGGCCGGCGCGTTGCTGGCGTTGGGCGGAGTGGTGGTGACTTACCTTCTGGTCGAAAGCCCGTCGGATGAGTGGCAAGGTTTGATAGAAGCAGTCAAGGTGGCAGCGGAGCAGACCACCGGTGGAACAGATCGTCAGAAAGTCTCTGATTGGTTGAATAACGCCGGTACCTGGATGACCGGGTTCAGTGCCGCCACACAGCTGATCATTGCAGTGCTCAGTTTATTGCTGGCCCGGGTGTGGCAGGCAAGGTTGTTTAACCCGGGTGGGTTGCAGCAGGAGTTTCATGGGTTGCGTTATGGGCTTGCCGCAGGTGCTACAGGTTTAGCAATTACGGTGGCAGCCACGTTTTTCAACGTGGAGTTATTAACCAATCTTGCCATTGTGGTGATTGTGGTGTTTGCGTTTCAAGGCTTGGCTATTCTGCACGCCCTGGTAGCGCAGTTAAAATTGCATGTACTGGTGATGGTAGCGTTATACGGATTTTTGTTTATGTTGTTGCCGACGTCGATCAAGGTGATCGGTTTGTTGGGAATAGCAGACACTTGGCTTGATTTCAGAAGCCGGCTGAGTGTGATAAAAAAAGATTAAACAGGCGTGTGGTCAGTCCACACCCAATATACACAGGTGAATCAGATGCAAGTCATACTGTTAGAG